>NZ_CAWNBB010000098.1:0-14739 GCF_963872585.1 Vibrio sp. 10N.222.47.A9
TTTAATGGAATTGGTATTAATACGGTATCTTTCTATATCAAGATAGATGGCTAACGAGTGCAGTCGTTCACCATCTACCTTAATTAATATTCGTAATTACCAGAACACGTCTCGACGTTTTGCTCGAGCGATAATGTTGTCAGGCATTCTCTGTTCCAGACCGCTACGAAGCACGGTGATGCGTTTGTGTTGCCTATCATCCGCGGTCACCGAGTTGTATAACCAGCGGTAAGCATCTTCATAATCTAACGGGCTACCGTAATCACGCAACAAGAGTTCCGCTAAGTGAATGCTTGCACTTAGATTACCCATAGAGGCCGCTTCACGTAAATACGGAATCGCGCGCTCTTTGTCTTGTTGAACCAAAGTTCCGCGAGAGTAATAACGACCTAGTTGCTCTAGTGCAGCCGGTAAACCTTGATGCGCCGCGTTTTCCATATAGTAAATGCCAAGCTCGACATCTTGTGGAACACACACGCCCCAAGCCAACATATCACCGTATAAAAACTCATAAGAAGGTAAGCTAATACGCGTTGCACGAGCAACGATATCTTCAACTAACTGGCACTTATCAGCTTTCACTCGCTCTAGGTGTTGATTATTCTCGATTAAATTAATCAGTTCAGCTTCTGTATATATTGGAACGGGCTCTCCCACGTCAGTCAAATTTGCATGACTCAAGGGTGAGCTCAGCGCCATTATCAATGAAGCTGCTACAATTCGTAGCTTCATACCTGCACTCTATTATCTGTCGCTAAAGTTATCTATTGAGGGCCGCAGAGGATTTCTACACGCACAAAACAGGGTGAACTTCACTTTCCATGATATCTGTATCGGCAATAACCCTGACGGCTTTAGACAAAACTTGCCGCTAATGGGCAATATTTTGCCTGATGACGCTTAAAAGATCACCATCAAAGAGTGCGTGGCTAAATTGCAGGTACTAAAAAGCCGACTTAATAAAGTCGGCTTTTAGAAAACTATTTCATTATCAGAGCACGGTTAGTGCTTCGTAATCACTCAGCGGGCATTATGCGCCGTATGGGTGAACCTTGATGATAGTTTCGTTACGATCTGGGCCAGTTGATACGATATCAATTGGAACGCCAGTTAGGTCTTCGATACGCTTGATGTAATCTAGAGCAGCTTGTGGAAGCGCGTCGATAGATTTAGCACCAAATGTGTTTTCAGACCAACCAGGCATTGTTTCGTAGATTGGCGTCGCTTCTTCGAATGACTCAGCAGCCATTGGAGAAACTTCTAGGATAGAACCATCTTTCATCTTGTAACCAGTACAGATTTTTAGTTCTTCTAGGCCATCTAGAACGTCTAGTTTAGTTAGACAGATACCAGATAGAGAGTTGATTTGGATTGCACGACGCATAGCAACAGCATCGAACCAACCAGTACGGCGTAGACGACCAGTCGTTGCGCCAAACTCGTGACCAACATCGCCTAGGTGCTTACCAACTGGGTCTTGTTTTTCAAGGCCATCGTATAGCTCAGTTGGGAATGGACCTGAACCAACACGAGTACAGTAAGCCTTAGTAATACCAAGGATGTAACCGATGTGACGAGGACCAAAACCAGAACCTGCAGCAACACCACCAGCAGTCGTGTTAGAAGACGTTACGTATGGGTAAGTACCGTGGTCGATATCTAGTAGCGTACCTTGAGCACCTTCGAACATGATCTTGTCGCCGCGCTTACGTGCTGCGTCTAGTTCGTCAGTTACGTCGATAACCATCGCAGTTAACATGTCTGCGTAGCTCATCGCTTGCTCAAGAACTTCTTCGTAGCTTACTGTTTCAGCTTTGTAGAAGTGCTCTAGTTGGAAGTTGTGGAATTCCATAACTTCTTTTAGCTTCTCAGCAAATGCTTCTTTATCGAAAAGGTCGCCAACGCGTAGACCGCGACGAGCAACTTTATCTTCGTAAGCAGGACCGATACCACGACCCGTTGTACCGATAGCTTTAGCGCCACGAGCGATTTCACGCGCGTTGTCGATTGCAATGTGGTACGGAAGAATTAGAGGACAAGCTTCAGAGATGAAAAGACGCTCACGTACTGGGATACCGCGATCTTCAAGAGGTTTCATTTCTTTAAGAAGTGCGTCAGGCGATAATACTACACCGTTGCCAATAACACATTTAACGTTATTGCGTAGGATACCTGATGGAATTAAGTGAAGAACGGTTTTTTCACCGTCAATTACAAGTGTGTGACCTGCATTGTGACCGCCTTGGTAGCGAACCACGTATTTTGCATCTTCAGTTAAAAGGTCAACGATTTTACCTTTACCTTCATCACCCCATTGGGTGCCTAGAACGACTACGTTATTTCCCATCTTTCCAATTTCTGTTGCTAATTAAAAATGGATTCTAGCACCGAATCACATTTCTTGCAGTCATTTTTTGTTCATAATTGTTAAAGCTAACGACAAGCAAATTTGCAATGACACCGCGAAGATCCGTAAAGATGCTGATATTATTATCTTTTTACAGGCAAAAGGCAGCAACATGTCTAATTCTATCTGGCTCGCAATCGGGCTTGTTCTTATCGTTGAAGGGCTGGGGCCCTTGATTGCACCTAATGGCTGGAGAAACATGGTTGCTCAATTAAGCCAACAGCCAGACACGCAACTGCGCCGAATTGGCGGTTGCCTTGTGGTTGCCGGCGTCGTTATCGCTTTCATGACCTACCGCTAGGCTTTCTCAAAGCACGGCTCTGTCGCTCGATTTTCCTCGAGGACGCAATGGCCAATATTCAGTCTTTAGTCTTTAGTCTTCAGTCTTCAGTCTTCAGTCTTCAAAGAATAGAAAACAAAAAGGCTCCCATAATGGGAGCCTTTTAAGTTTTAACGTATTTTGCTTATTGAGCTAAGCATCCGCTAACGCATCAGCTTATTTTGCTGGAGCGCCGCTCGCTTGATTCATGTATTGGAAGAAGTCCGTCTTCGGATCCAGTACTAGAATGTCGCTCTTATCGCTAAATGATGTCTCATAAGCTTGCAATGAACGCATGAAGCCATAGAACTCAGGATCTTTACTGTACACATCAGAGTAGATCTTCGCTGCTTCTGCATCTGCATCACCACGAGTGATTCGAGCTGTACGGTCAGCTTCTGCAAGAACTGTTGCTACTTCTAGCTCAGCTTGAGCACGGATAACTTCTGCTTTCTCACGACCTTGAGAACGGTGTCTACGAGCAACCGATTCACGTTCTGCACGCATACGGCGGTAGATAGATTCACTGATTTCGTCAGGAAGGTTAATCTTCTTCATTCGGAAATCAACAACTTCAACACCTAAATCAGCCATCGCACTTTCTGACGTTCCAGACAAAACGTTTTCCATGATCTTATCGCGTTCGCCATCAACTTCTAGAGCTTCTGCAGCTGCTACCGTTGTGACGACTTCGCTATCAGCAGAGTCTGGCAGTATGTCCTTATTACGAGGGCCTGACACGATCTGCTTAATTTCACGAGCACCAATTTCAGAACGAAGAACATCTGTCACTTTACGCTCAAGAAGTGCTTCTGCCGTCATGATATTACCGCCGCCAGTACTCAGATAAAAACGTCCAAAATCAGCAATACGCCATTTTGCATAGGTATCAATTAGAACGTCTTTTTTCTCTGATGTTACGAAACGGTCAGAACGACCATCCATCGTTTGAATACGAGCATCAAGTACTTTTACGCGATCAAACATAGGCAGCTTAAAGTGCAAGCCTGGTTCATAGATTCGTGATACGCCGTTGTCATCGAGAACTCGACCAAAACGGATTACCATGCCACGCTCGCCTTCTTGAATCACAAATAGTGACATCAATAGAAGGGCAATCGTCACAACTAATACAGGGATCATTAATTTACGCATTATTAGTATCTCCCTTGACGTGAACTGTCTGAACGAGTTTGAGTGCTAGACTTTGGATCCGCTTGAGTTTCTAACTCAATTTGATCGTAAGTTGATGATGCTTTTGCAGGGCGAGTGCCCGACTGAGAACCACCTTGTGCGCCTAGCTTATCAATTGGTAGGTATAGCAAGTTACCGCTTGATTCAGAATCAATCAGGACTTTCGATGTGCTTGAGTACACTTTTTCCATTGTATCAAGGTACATACGGTTACGTGTTACTTCAGGAGCAGCTTGGTATTCAGGTAAAAGCTTCTCGAACTGAGCAACTTGACCTAGAGCACCATTAACTGTGCGCTCTGAGTAACCCACCGCTTCTTTCTTCAAACGCTCAGCACGACCTGTTGCTTTTGGAAGAATGTCATTTCGGTAAGCTTCAGCTTCACGTTCAAAACGCTCTTCATCCTCTCGAGCCGCGATAGCATCATCAAATGCATCTTTCACTTGCTCAGGTGGACGTGCTGACTGGAAGTTCACGTCAACAATTAGAATACCCATGTCGTAGCTATCAATAATACGGTTCAAGGTTTCTTGAGTGCTTTGACGAATCTGCTGACGACCACTTGTTAGGATACTATCCATTAGTGAGTCACCAATTACCGCACGAAGCGCAGAATCAGTTGCTTGACGTAAGCTATCGTCCGCATCCGTTACACGATACAAGTACTTGTATGGGTCAGAAACACGGTATTGAACGCCCATTTCAACCGTCACAACGTTTTCATCTTTCGTTAGCATGGTGCCAGAAGCACGTAGAGAACGAATCGCTTGAACGTTAACCAGTTGCTCATCTTTAATTTCATCGATGAAGCGTGGGTGCCAGTTAAGACCCGGTTCTTCGATACGGTCGAATTGACCCAGTCGAAGTACAACGGCTCTTTCTGCTTCGCCAACGGTGTAGAAACCAGCGAAGAACCAGATAGCAATCGCAATGACAGCAATGACACCAAAGCCAATCGCACCGCCACCACCAATAGATGGCCCGTTACCGTTGCCACCTTTTTTACCAAACTTGCCACCTAACTTTTGACTTAGTTTACTAAACACTTCGTCTAAGTCTGGCGGTCCTTGATCTCGGCCGCCGCGATTATTGTTCTTACCCCAAGGGTCATTATCGCGGCCGTTATTATCGCCGTTGTTATTATTTCCAGGCTCATTCCACGCCATTAGAAAGCTCCATCATTTGATATGACGTTATACTGTAGCAGTCTCTTTGGTAACGATAAAGTCACCTAAGAGCGCCCCTTCTCTTTTTTCAAGTTTAGACCAATCTATTTGTTGCATTCGGATATCTATCAACAAGTTACCATTTTCATCATACTCTTCCTGTTGAATACATTTCATCTCGAAGAATAAGCTGCGAATACGGCCTTGATGTTGATGTGGAATACACAACCGGAATTGAACCATTTGACTCGCTAAACGCTCAGTTAAAGCCTCAAACAGCAGTTCAATCCCTTCTCCTTCCATTGCAGAAACCCAAACAGCGCGTGGTGCGCCCTCTTCGTCTCTTTCAATTCGAGGTTTTTGGTCTTCCATGCCGTCAATTTTGTTCATGACTACAAGGGTTGGCACTTCATGAGCATCGATTTCTTCTAATACTTCATGAACAGCCTGAATGTTCTCACGAAAGCGGTCATCACTGGCATCAACAACATGTAACAAAATGTCAGCTTCCTGCGTCTCTTGTAACGTAGCCTTGAACGCAGCGACCAAGTCGTGTGGTAGATGACGGATAAAACCTACGGTATCTGCGAGAATTGCAGGCCCGACATCTGCCAATTCAATCTTACGTAGTGTTGGGTCTAGAGTTGCAAACAGTTGGTCTGCCGCATAAACACCTGCACTAGTGATTTGATTGAAAAGTGTTGATTTCCCTGCGTTGGTATAACCAACCAAAGAAATTGTTGGGATTTCAGCTCGATTACGAGCACGTCGTCCTTGTTCACGCTGCTTAGCCACTTTCGCTAAACGACGTAATATCGCTTTTATACGGTCACGCAACAAACGTCGATCGGTTTCCAGTTGAGTTTCACCTGGACCACGAAGACCAATACCACCTTTCTGCCTTTCAAGGTGAGTCCAACCACGAATCAATCGGGTAGAGATATGACGAAGCTGAGCGAGCTCAACTTGTAGCTTACCTTCATGAGTTCGCGCACGTTGTGCAAAGATATCTAAGATTAAACCCGTGCGATCAATCACACGACATTTACACAATTGCTCGAGGTTTCGCTCTTGGGCAGGAGAGAGAGAGTGGTTAAAAATCACAATTTCAGCACCGGTCAGCTGAACGGCTTGAGCGATTTCTAGGGCTTTACCTTCTCCAACGTAGTATTTAGGGAGTGGGGATTGTCGGCTACCAGTAATCACTTGTAGCGTTTCTACCCCCGCTGAGGAGACCAGCATTTCACATTCGCTTAGGTCTTCCCATTCTCCCTCTTGCGTGAAGTTGATATGAACAAGTACGGCTCGCTCGCCGGATTCATAACGGTCAAACAAGCAACCAACTCCTTATTACAGCGCAAGCTGTATCAATTGAACGATTAATCTTCAGTCTTCTCTGGACGATCAGATGGCGCACGCTGTTGCTCGCCGCTGTGGTGACTAACTGCACGAGCAGGAACCACAGTAGAAATCGCATGCTTGTAAACCATTTGGTTTACTGTGTTCTTCAATAAGATCACGAATTGATCGAAAGACTCGATCTGACCTTGCAGCTTGATGCCGTTAACAAGATAGATAGAGACTGGAATGCGCTCACGACGGAGTGCATTTAGGAATGGGTCTTGTAGCGATTGCCCCTTAGCCATTTTATTTTCCTTATTTATATTTTGTTGTAATTATTTAGCTAGTGGTGCACAAAAAGGTGCGGCCTTTGCATCTGAGCTAAACGAATAAAAAAACTCCGTTGTTATTGAAAGGCTGTGATTTTTAAAAGCCTCAATAACTGATCCTTTTCAGAGTATATTCACGCAAAAGCGATCACATTATACACAGCAATACTAATCAGATGCTATTGCATCTGAAAGAGTTTCTAACGCCTGTTCAATGTTTTCGCTATCCAACCAAGTTAAATCATCCCAACTGCGTAACCAGGTGATTTGTCGCTTGGCCAATTGACGGGTTGCGCAGACACCACGGAAAACCGCTTCGTCTAAATCGCAATTCCCATCTAAATAATCC
Organism: Vibrio sp. 10N.222.47.A9; assembly: GCF_963872585.1. Lineage (NCBI taxonomy): Bacteria > Pseudomonadati > Pseudomonadota > Gammaproteobacteria > Vibrionales > Vibrionaceae > Vibrio > Vibrio sp. 10N.222.47.A9. Next base: position 7,106 of record NZ_CAWNBB010000098.1, read on the forward strand.
CACATCTGCCTATAACCAACGCATCGGATCGATGGCAGTTCAGGGTGAAGATCGTCTCTGGCATATAACGCCTTCATCTCATCTTCAAACCCCGCCTCTATCATCTTCTCAAAGCGAAGTTCAATGCGGCGATGGAGCTCTTTCCTTTCCTTGGGAGCTATTGCAAATTGTTTTACACGAAATGGCAGGCTATCGCCTTTCGTTTGAGTTAGCTCTGTTAATGTTTTACCCGAAATTCGGTAAACTTCCAATGCCCTTGAAAGCCTTTGTGGATCATTTGGGTGTATTCTTTCAGCGGATACGGGATCTATCTCTCTTAATTGATCATGCAATGCCTGCCAACCCTGTTCAATAGACTCCGCTTCAATCTGCTTACGAATCTCTTGATCCGCGGCCGGTAATGGCGATAAGCCTTCCAACAATGCCTTGTAGTACAGCATTGTGCCACCAACCAGTAACGGGATTTTTCCTTCCGCTACAATCTTATTCATTTCATTGATCGCATCACGACGAAAATCTGCCGCAGAATACGCTTCGCTTGGATCGAGAATATCAATCAAACGATGGGGCGCGAGCGCGAGCTCTCCTGCATCCGGTTTAGCGGTGCCGATATCCATGTCTTTGTAGATCAATGCTGAGTCGACACTGATGATCTCTACTGGGTACTTCTGACGTAAGCGGATAGCTAAATCTGTTTTTCCTGATGCCGTAGGGCCCATTAAAAACAACGCTAAAGGTAATTTTTCAGTCATGATATTTTGTATTTGTTTCTCTGTTAGAGCGCTTTATAAAAAAGGGCTTCGTATCGCGATACATTCAGTTGCAAAGATAAATGCCATCGCGAAAAAGTTAAACCGTAAACGCGGCTATGGTCGCTGAAAAGTCGATAGGATTTACAAACTCTGGATCATCTAATGGAAGTAGACCATGCCAGAGCTGTTCAAGTTCCCCAACTAGTTGAACCGCTTCAGATAAAGTGTAGTCGCTTTTTACTTGTGCCGTTTGAATCCCGATCCAGTTGACCAATGATGGCAACATATCGTTAAAAACAGTAGCAGCGTGATTATCGACAATCTGAGCGTTTAATGAAGCCGCGTAAGATAACAGATCTGGGATCAAAATTTGTAAGTTTTGCTGCCTCAAAGGAGAAGGCACGCCCATTACCATTACCGCTTCACTGTTTCGCGCCTTAAGCTCAATCCCCAATAACGCCAGTGTTTGGCTCAACGCCTTAGCAACCTCGACAAGTTCACTACCAAGCTTAATCGATAAAGGCACCAATAGCGGTTGGCTTTTTAACGCCCCTTCTCGAGTATCAAGTTGGCCAATCACACGTAGCAATTCCGCTTTGGCTAGAGACACCAATACGCTGCCGTTTTTGTTTCCCATTACCAAATATTGGCGTTCCACTACCGAGACAGCTTTGCCTAAGTCCGTCACAGGAGCTCTTGGTTTTGAATGAACCAGGTTCTGTTGAGCAGGCTTAGCTTCTATATTTCCTTTATTTTTTATGTTGTCTCTGGTTTCTACTGGTGCCACATGCTCTTGAGGAGATGATGGGACTACAACTTGACCATCAAAATCTGGCGTTTTCAGAAGCTCTTTATAGGCTTTCACTTCTCGCTTAGAGGGCGCGGGTTCACCATGATGTTGGTGCTGCTCTTTTTCTTTTTTAGGTTCAGGTCGGGACTCTATCCACTCTTGACGAGGAGACCCGGTAAAACTGGTTTCGCAAGCCGACGAGCCTGTGTTAGCTGAGCTAATGTTAGTAGACGAATCTAAGTTGGTTGAAGAGCCCCTGCTAGGCGATGAACCTCGGTTGGCTGTTGAGCCATAATGTTGCCCACCATCATTAACGCTGTGTTGAGGTTGATCATAAGTGCGCTCAGACTCTGCTTTTCTCGGGTAGGCTGGCGTTTGCTCAATAGCATGTCGTTCACTATCAGATACTTGGGTTTGATCCGAACGGCTAGGCATTGAGCTTTCAGGCTCTGAGAAACTGGCCACTTCACCGATACCAGAGTTCGAGCTATCTTGCTGATGATGAATCACTTCTGACTGATGAAACGCAGACTGCTTGATCGGTGCTGCATCAATTTGTTTGCTTTGGGCTAAGCCATCACTCAACGCTTGGTAGATAAAGTCGTGTACAAGGCGGGCTTGATGGAAACGCACTTCGTGTTTGGCAGGGTGAACATTCACGTCCACCTGATGTGGGTCTAGCTCAATGAACAACACATACGTCGCAAATTGGTCTGGGCGCAGGCTGGTTTCGTAGCTTTGACGAATCGCATGATTGATCAGCTTGTCACGCATCATACGACCATTCACATAGCAGTATTGCAGATCGCTTTGTTGTCTTGCTCCTTCTGGCGTGGTGATCCAGCCATGAAGTTTTAGGCCTTGATGCTCAAGTTCGATCTTAAGCATATGACGAACAAAAGGATTGCCACATACCGCAGCGATTCGCTTTTCTGCTTGAACTTGTGTTTTGGCAGCGCGGTACTGACGAATCATTTTACCGTTATGGCGAAGGTTAATCGTCACATCAAAGCGACTCAATGCGATGCGTTTAAGCAGCTCATCGATATGTGTGAATTCAGTTTTCTCGGTGCGTAAAAACTTGCGGCGTGCTGGCGTATTGAAGAACAGGTCCAACACCTCAACCGAAGTACCAATAGGATGCGCCGCAGGCTGCAGTTTCACCTGCATATCCCGACCTTCACTGTGCGCAGCCCAAGCTTGATCTTGAGTCGCAGGGCGTGAAGTCATGGTTAAGCGCGCAACAGAGCTGATACTCGCGAGCGCCTCACCACGGAAACCAAGGCTGACGATCGCCTCAAGGTCATCAAGGGTATGAATCTTAGAGGTAGCATGACGGCTCAGCGCCAACGCAAGCTCATCTTTAACGATGCCCTTGCCGTTGTCACGAACGCGGATCATCTTGGCGCCACCTTTCTCGATATCAATATCGATACGTGTGGCACCTGAATCCAAACTGTTCTCTACCAACTCTTTCACAACAGAAGCTGGTCTTTCTACCACCTCACCCGCTGCGATTTGGTTAGCTAACCGAGCTGGCAGTATTTTGATCGTCATATTTATAGCTACCTTACTGCCATTGATGGAAACATGTCTGCGTTAAAAAGCTTATTTGTGCGGAATAATCAACACCTGACCCACCGCTAGGCTGTCAGATCGTAGCTTATTCGCTTGGCGAATGCTGTTGACGCTCACGCCATATTTAGAAGCAATCTTACCCAGGTAGTCACCTCTTGCGACTTTATGTTTACGCAGAGGTACGTCTTTCACTTCAACCGTAATACGTAGCTTCTGGCCTACTCTAACGGTTTCAGACTTCAAGCGGTTCTCACGTTTGATATCTGCAACCCGTACTTTGTAACGGCTGGCTATCTTGCCTAGGTACTCTCCAGACTTAACCGTGTGAGTGATGGTCTTAGTTTTCACTGCACTGCTTGATGATGACCCTGAAGCACTGCTTGGGATCTTAAGCACTTGGCCGATCGCTAGGCTGCTCGATTTCAGATTGTTGAATTTCATCAACGTCTGTGTCGAGGTGCCATATTTACTCGCAATCACCGATAAAGACTCACCACGAGACACTTTATGTTGGCTTACGCTACCCGTTGACGACGTTGCGTTAGACAAGATAATCCCTTCTGGCGGGTTAGCCTTCAAATACTTAACGACCGCTTTGGTCACTGCTCGTGCCAATTTATCTTGGTGCGAACGTTGGAAAAGCAGCTTCTCTTCGGTCGGATTCGAAATAAAGCCCGTCTCGACCAAGACCGATGGTATCTGTGGTGAACGCAATACCGCCAAACTGGTATTGATTGGTTTACTGTTATGAAGCTTAGCAACCTTACCCATCTCAGACAGGATGGTTGTTGCAAGCTTATAGCCCTCTTTCTGTGAGTGGCTGAACTGCAAATCAAGCAGAGTTTGGTTTACGTTCTTATCATCAATATTGCCAGTGAAAGCCGCACCGCTACCACCGAGTAATTCAGACTGCTTCTCTTTGTTCTCGATCCATCGAGAGATCTCGGTATTTGCGCGTCGAGTATTCAACACAAACACCGAACCACCTCGTGGTTGCGGGGTCGTAAACGCATCCGCGTGAATAGAGATAAACAAGTGAGCTTCATTTTCACGAGCAATCGCAACACGTCGGTTAAGATTTACAAAGTAGTCGGCATTGCGAGTCATACGAGTTTTGATCCCCGGGACCGCATTCAACTGTGCAGCAAGCTTACGAGAAATACTCAGAGTCGCATTCTTTTCATACTTACGACTTGGACCAATAGAGCCTGGATCCTCACCACCGTGACCAGGGTCAATCACGATCAGAATGTCTTTCTGACGTTTAACCTGATTAATATTTTTGCTCACCGTTGGTTTACTCGGCTTCGACGTCGTTGTCCCCTTGCTTGCCGCACCATGAGGCAGATCGATCACCAGACGATGTCCGTACTGACCACCAGGAGTCGGGCTGAGTTTAAACAGCTCCGCTGTAGAGGATTTCTTCAACTCAAAAACCAAGCGATAGGTATTTTTGTCTGGCGGTGAACTCTTACGAATCTTAGATAGAACGGGGCTATCTTTCACCACGACCGGTAACTTAGTTGCAAGGTTGGTATGTTTTAAATCGACCACTAAACGACTCGGGCTACTCAAGGTGAAATAGCTAAAGTCCGCTTCTGATTTTAAGTCGATAACCACACGAGTTTCTTCTGGAGAAGGCCAAACCCTTAAACTTTTCAGTGAGTTTGCAGAAACAAGTGAAGAAAACAGTATAGAAAAAACAGCAGCCGTCATGGCTACTGCTGAAATAAGGCGTCTAGAAATCAACATAACTCCAACTGACTAAGTAAGCGCTGTCCGTATTCACTATTAGCGGTTAAAGAAACAATACGGTGATCGTCTTGGTAACGAATATCAATGTCCAAATCGGCTTCTGGTAGCATCCCATAGCCTTTCTCAGGCCATTCAACCAAACAGATAGCATCTGGTGTGAAGTAATCACGAATCCCCATGAACTCCAATTCTTCAGGATCGGCTAAGCGATAAAGATCGAAGTGATATACCTGCCAATCGGCAAGTTGATAAGGTTCAACTAGAGTATACGTTGGGCTCTTTACATTTCCTTGATGGCCAAGTGCTTTTACAAAGCCACGACTGAAGGTCGTTTTACCTGCGCCAAGATCACCATGCAGATAAATAGTCGTCTGCTGTGAGCAAAGATTAGAAAGCTCCGTCCCTAATTGAATCGTTGCTTGTTCATCTTTCAAAGTAAATTGTTTCGTGCTCATGAATACGTTCTCTAAAAATCGATCGTTGACTATATAAAAATCAAAAGAACAAGAATAGTAAACCGTGATGCTTTTAGTAGACAAGCACTCAAGTGTAAGTTCTATGAAAAATACTGATCAAAACACGTCAGTTCTGGTCAATATCACTAAGATCCGTTAAGATCCGCCCCCATTTTTGCCGAACCTAATTTTAATTAGCCTTATCTCTAATTGTAAAACAGAGAAAATAAGAATTAAGAATGAAGCCATGAATCTAGACCATCTTGCTGAAAAAATTAAAATCTGGGGAAAAGAGCTCGGCTTTCAAAAAGTTGGCATCTGCGATGTTGATTTAAGTGAACACGAAGCCCCTCTTCAAGCATGGCTAGATGCTGGCAACCACGGCGAAATGGATTGGATGGCTCGACATGGAATGATGCGCGCACGTCCTGATGAACTTCATCCAGGCACCATTCGAGTGATCAGCGCCCGAATGAACTACCTACCACCAGAAGCTCAGTTTGCCTCTAACCTAAGCGATACCACTCAAGGCTATATCAGCCGTTATTCTTTAGGCCGCGATTATCACAAATTGTTCCGTAACCAGTTGAAAAAGCTGGGACAAAGAATCGAAAAAGAGGTCGAAGGTTTAGACTCACGTCCTTTCGTGGATTCAGCGCCTATTTTGGAAAGACCGCTCGCTCAAAAAGCGGGGCTGGGTTGGACAGGTAAACACTCGTTAATTCTTGATAAAGACGCGGGCTCTTGGTTCTTCCTAGGAGAACTGCTGGTTAATATCCCGCTTCCTGTTGATGAACCGAGTGTCGATGAGTGCGGAAAATGCACCGCATGTATCACTTCTTGCCCAACGGGTGCCATTATTGCTGATGGCGTAGTGGATGCTCGAAAATGTATTTCGTACTTAACCATTGAATATGATGGTGTGATCCCGGAAGAATTTAGAGACGCCATTGGTAATCGTATTTACGGTTGCGACGACTGCCAGTTAGTGTGCCCGTGGAACCGTCATGCCGAACTCACAGAGCAAACAGACTTTCATCGTAGAGAAGATTTCCAAGAAGCCGATCTGGTTTCACTTTCAAGTTGGGACGAAGCCACCTTCCTAAAGAAAATGGAAGGCTCAGCAATAAGACGTATCGGCCACACCCAGTGGTTGCGCAATATCTTTGTTGCGATGGGCAATGCACCATTTCAACAACGCATTGTTGAAACACTAGAATCCCATCAAGGCAAAAACGAAATGCTAGATGTGCATATTGAGTGGGCTTTGAATAAACAACTACAACAGTTACCCAACGCTAGCGGTGTGCAAAGAAGTAGCAGTAAAATATCCACCAAAAAGCACAGACTGATACGTATTGTTGAGAAAGGACTGCCAAGAGACGCCTAGCCCTTTAGGCATCAACGATTGGCTAGCTAACCTACCTAAATAATCCAACATTTAAGACAACCCGTTGCACATAATTTTAGAACAATGTTTGACCTTGTTCTCAATTTTAGCAATGTGGAAAAAATTCAGAACTCTCGTAAACTTCCGACACTCTCACAAAGTTAAACACAGTACCGATAAATGATTAAGATCAAAAAACAACAAGTTAACGATCTTTTATCAAATTCAAGATAAACACTCAAACTGATAAAAAACAACAAGTTACGATCGCCACAATTCAGCTAATATATTGAAAACAAGAAAGATCTTTTGGGGATATGTAAAGAATTAAGTCTGAAATAACTTTATCAACCAAGTTATCCACACCTAACATTTTGTGGATAAGTCTGTTTATAGATGTGAAAAACCTCAAGTATCTGCTTCAGAGACCTGATGTTTACTAGCATTCCAGTTGCTAAGAAAAATTTAAGACAAAAAAATATCCACCATGATGGAGGATTATTTGCTTTTTGGGGGGATTATGCTTCGCAGCATTAAAGAAAGAGCGTGACCTTTAAGGTCGTCTTTAAACTCTGTGATCTAAAGAAAAACACGGTGGTTTAAAGAGTCTTAATAGCTTTTTAGAAGAAAGCTGGAGCGATACATCGGGTTCGAACCGATGACCTCAACCTTGGCAAGGTTGCGCTCTACCAACTGAGCTAGTATCGCATTAGTTAACCGTTAATACTGTCTGCTAAGAAGCTAAGCGCTTACTGAAAGGCAATGTACAACGTGTAACTGTAATGTGGTTGCGGGAGCCGGATTTGAACCGACGACCTTCGGGTTATGAGCCCGACGAGCTACCAAACTGCTCCATCCCGCGTCCGGATGCATTGTTTAAGACAATGAGGCTTAAATTGGAGCGATACATCGGG
>NZ_CAWNBB010000098.1:14766-15704 GCF_963872585.1 Vibrio sp. 10N.222.47.A9
CATCCCGCGTCCGGATGCATTATTTGAGTTAATGACTCTATATTCCCAACATCAATCCTAAGAAAGAAATTGGAGCGATACATCGGGTTCGAACCGATGACCTCAACCTTGGCAAGGTTGCGCTCTACCAGCTGAGCTAGTATCGCTTAGTTAACCGTTAAACTTATCTGCTAGAAACTAAGTTCTTACTGCAAAGAAGCTATCAACGTTTAGCTGTAATGTGGTTGCGGGAGCCGGATTTGAACCGACGACCTTCGGGTTATGAGCCCGACGAGCTACCAAACTGCTCCATCCCGCGTCCGGATGTTTCTCTTTTCGCATCATTACCGTTTAAGACAATGAGACTAAACCATTTTCATTCTGAGTACTTTCTCTAGGAGATGACTTCTTAGAACTGAATTTGGAGCGATACATCGGGTTCGAACCGATGACCTCAACCTTGGCAAGGTTGCGCTCTACCAACTGAGCTAGTATCGCATAAGCTAACCGTTCATCTTTTCTGCTCAAAAGCATCAAATCAACGTTCAACTGTAATGTGGTTGCGGGAGCCGGATTTGAACCGACGACCTTCGGGTTATGAGCCCGACGAGCTACCAAACTGCTCCATCCCGCGTCCGGATGCATTATTTAAGTTAATGACTCTATATTCCCAACATCAATCCTAAGAAAGAAATTGGAGCGATACATCGGGTTCGAACCGATGACCTCAACCTTGGCAAGGTTGCGCTCTACCAGCTGAGCTAGTATCGCATAAGCTAACCGTTCATCTTTTCTGCTCAAAAGCATCAAATCAACGTCTAACTGTAATGTGGTTGCGGGAGCCGGATTTGAACCGACGACCTTCGGGTTATGAGCCCGACGAGCTACCAAACTGCTCCATCCCGCGTCCGGATGCATTGTTTAAGTCAATGAGTCTATTCCCAACATCAATCCTAAGA
>NZ_CAWNBB010000099.1:0-1255 GCF_963872585.1 Vibrio sp. 10N.222.47.A9
TTTAATTACGCAACAAAGCCAAGTTGGTGGTATGAAGGTTCTGACATTGTTCACATGGACTATTTATTGGTGAGGGTATCTTATCATGAAAATAGCAAGGCTCTATGGCAGAAAGCAAAGTGACGTAACTTGCTAGTTGCTAGTTGTTATGCTTAAACCGTGTACCCATCGTAGTCACAATATTTTCAATTTCAGAACTCGACTTTGATTCTAGTATTGGGATTAACTTAACCAAGAAGTTTTGGTTGCTGAGGGGCCTAATAATTTGAATTCCGCGGATAGTGCTCTCGCAGCTGGGGTCAACTTCTTTAGGGTTTTTACAGTCTTGATATTATCGGATTAGTCACGGATGGATAACTTTAGACGTTAATGAAAAGTGTATTACCTATGCAATACGTTGACAGGGCGCTGCTTGTTTTTTATTGTGTATTACACATGTAATACATGAGGTGTTTATTATGAAAACTAAGATCATCAGCGCGGCGAACCAAAAAGGTGGCGTTGGGAAAACCACGACTCTTGTCAATTTAGGGGCTGAGCTTGCACGAAAACGAAAAGTGTTAGTTATTGACCTCGATCCTCAAGGGAACTGCTCTAAAACGTTAACCGGACAACGTGATTTTAAGTTTGAAGAGACGGTGGCTGCTTTGTTTGATAAGCCTAAAGTTGTGTCCATTGTCGATTTAATTCAACCTGCACAGATTAATGGGAACTCTATTGAAAACCTCTATGTCGTTCCCGCTGATGTTCAGTTGTCACGTGTCATCGAAACATCACTGACAAAGATTAATCGTGAACGAATTTTAGAAAAGCAATTGGCGAAGTTAGGTGGTGCCTATGATTTCATTCTTCTTGATACGCCACCAAACTTATCCCTAACGACTCTTAACGCAATCCAGGCCTCAGACCTTATTTTGATCCCTGTTGATTCAGGTGCATTTTCATTAGACGGCATTAGCCCTTTGCTCGAAGCTGTCTCTGAAATTAAGGAGGACGAAGGCAATTATCTGATTCTGAGGAACGAGGTCGACTCAAGAAACACTATTATTAATGAGTTCATTGATGAGGAATTGGAGGTAGTACAAGATAAATTGCTACCAGTATCTGTCCGTCGTTCTGAGCATGTTGGACAAGCTAATGCCGTTTCCTCTCCTGTGCGCTTTTATAAATCGGGCTCTCTTGTTAATAACGATTACCGAAAACTGGCTGCGTTTCTTTTGAATTTGATGTAATACATAGGTAATACATATGAGCA
>NZ_CAWNBB010000100.1:0-2106 GCF_963872585.1 Vibrio sp. 10N.222.47.A9
TAGTTCTAACAAAGTTTGGGGAAGATCTGAGTTAGCTGGCACTTTTTGAGAAAAGTGCCACGAGTAAAACTTCAGGTCTATGAAGCCTCTGGACAAAACGTTTTAGGTGTGTTGCTCTAAACCGTTTCGTTCAGATTAGAAAAATACTTTGAAACCTTAAGCGTTTGTATGGCTGTCTATTGCTACAGATTTACCTTTTAGCCTACAAATTTTTATTCAACCATTTTATCGTATGATCTCGCATGTCGTTGGAAAAGTAATGCGATTCATCAGCTAGATTGAACTCAATTTCAGTATTGTTTTTATCGTATTTACTCTTCACTTTTTCATAAAAGTCCTTCGCGAAATTAGCAGGAACCCAATCATCTTTCTCACCATTTATGATCAACATAGGGCGACTTTCATTTTCTATAAGGTACAAACATGGATCAATCTCTGCCATATACCTAATAGCTAACTTCTCATCGTCACTAAGAATCTTATTAACTGAATCGGCTTCTAAGGCGAACTTCTCCAAGCCGACAAAGTCAGGAGAGCCGATAATTGGTACCGCAACTTTAATCCGTTTATTTTTGGTCAAAGAATAAAATGTGGACATTGCCCCCATAGAGATACCCACAACCGCAATCCTCGATGGATCAATCCTTATATCTTCCTGATAATGCTCAATGAGTGTATTTATGTCATCTGAATTCTGCTTGATAACACCCGTCATTCTTTTGATAAATCTCGAATGACTACTAACGTTTTGAGCCTTACCATCATCTCTTTCGCCGTGTTTATCTGCATCAAAACAGATAACAGAATAACCCTGAAGAGCTAAATTTAAAGCTAGATTAGAGCCTTCATATTTATCATTGCTCCAACCGTGACAGATGATGACTAAAGGATTATTTACCGACTCTTTTTTACAATAGAGCAGATATGTAATTTCACCGATCTTACTTTTTTCTACTACAACACCTTCCATGGACGACCCATATATTTCAATATATTCGTTTACAAGCACCATACACCGTCAGACTTCAGAAAACAGCTAACGCTGATTAGACGAAAAATTGTCGTCTTTTATCATTTTATAATGCAACACCGTTTATATTGGTTCAATTAACAATCAACAACCTAAGTCACATGAAGGGAATTTTGGGCTGCCAAATGTCGCCTAATAACAGAGATTCTGATTTACCAATTAGCTCGGATAAGTTTTAGTAGTGCAAACTAAGATTAACAGCAGATTAATGAGTAAAAGGTCTACCGAACAATGGGGCAGACCTGAGTTAGCAGGCACTTTGAGAGAAAAGTGCCACGAGTAAAACTTCAGGTCTATGAAGACTCTGGACAAAAAAGAGGTAGTTCAATCTGAAAAATTAATTGACATGGTACCCACCTACCAAGTCAACAAACCAGAACTAGCTTCTATACTCTGAGCAAGAGCTAATGTTTTATATTCAAAAAACTCATAACCGAAGCATTTTTCCACATGAACCTGAGTTACGTTTATATGCTCTATTGCACAGTCTACAATCTCTGGCTTTAGTGCTATCACAGCTTCACCTTTAGCTTCCACTGATGAATAAAGAATGCCGTGGCATGAAATATCATGTAATAGCAATGAGCTAACTTCTGATGTTACTTGATACAGTCTTTCCGTTCCTTTTCTTGACAGGAGATCATCAAAAAAAAACGGTCTGTAGAGCATAGACACACAGTAGTTTAGGCTCAAACCGTTTTTCCATATAAGCCATCACTTCTTTATAGTAATCAAACACACTAGAGCTAAGATAATATGGGCTATCATCTCTTCTTACTTTGTCCCAAATCCCTATCATTCTGAGATTTATATCACTATCAGTTTTTTGATGGCTTCTAAGAACATTAACTTTATCTAAATCTTTAACTCTCGCTTCAGATAGCACCGTTCTTAAGGCTGTATCACTCTGATGAAGAGCTATCGATGCATAAAAAAGCACCTCTCCAGTTTTGTTTAATCGACCCATGCTAGGGAAGTTGTTGGTAGGGTGCTTAATGTATGATAAATCATCAATATTGGAAAAATTATCGTCCTCACACACTCTAACTCGTAGTAAGGCTTTGTTGCGTAATTCA
>NZ_CAWNBB010000101.1:0-1595 GCF_963872585.1 Vibrio sp. 10N.222.47.A9
TTAAATTGAAGAGTTTGATCATGGCTCAGATTGAACGCTGGCGGCAGGCCTAACACATGCAAGTCGAGCGGAAACGACACTAACAATCCTTCGGGTGCGTTAATGGGCGTCGAGCGGCGGACGGGTGAGTAATGCCTAGGAAATTGCCTTGATGTGGGGGATAACCATTGGAAACGATGGCTAATACCGCATAATGCCTACGGGCCAAAGAGGGGGATCTTCGGACCTCTCGCGTCAAGATATGCCTAGGTGGGATTAGCTAGTTGGTGAGGTAATGGCTCACCAAGGCGACGATCCCTAGCTGGTCTGAGAGGATGATCAGCCACACTGGAACTGAGACACGGTCCAGACTCCTACGGGAGGCAGCAGTGGGGAATATTGCACAATGGGCGAAAGCCTGATGCAGCCATGCCGCGTGTATGAAGAAGGCCTTCGGGTTGTAAAGTACTTTCAGTTGTGAGGAAGGGGGTAACGTTAATAGCGTTATCTCTTGACGTTAGCAACAGAAGAAGCACCGGCTAACTCCGTGCCAGCAGCCGCGGTAATACGGAGGGTGCGAGCGTTAATCGGAATTACTGGGCGTAAAGCGCATGCAGGTGGTTCATTAAGTCAGATGTGAAAGCCCGGGGCTCAACCTCGGAACTGCATTTGAAACTGGTGAACTAGAGTGCTGTAGAGGGGGGTAGAATTTCAGGTGTAGCGGTGAAATGCGTAGAGATCTGAAGGAATACCAGTGGCGAAGGCGGCCCCCTGGACAGACACTGACACTCAGATGCGAAAGCGTGGGGAGCAAACAGGATTAGATACCCTGGTAGTCCACGCCGTAAACGATGTCTACTTGGAGGTTGTGGCCTTGAGCCGTGGCTTTCGGAGCTAACGCGTTAAGTAGACCGCCTGGGGAGTACGGTCGCAAGATTAAAACTCAAATGAATTGACGGGGGCCCGCACAAGCGGTGGAGCATGTGGTTTAATTCGATGCAACGCGAAGAACCTTACCTACTCTTGACATCCAGAGAAGCCAGCGGAGACGCAGGTGTGCCTTCGGGAACTCTGAGACAGGTGCTGCATGGCTGTCGTCAGCTCGTGTTGTGAAATGTTGGGTTAAGTCCCGCAACGAGCGCAACCCTTATCCTTGTTTGCCAGCGAGTAATGTCGGGAACTCCAGGGAGACTGCCGGTGATAAACCGGAGGAAGGTGGGGACGACGTCAAGTCATCATGGCCCTTACGAGTAGGGCTACACACGTGCTACAATGGCGCATACAGAGGGCAGCAAGCTAGCGATAGTGAGCGAATCCCAAAAAGTGCGTCGTAGTCCGGATTGGAGTCTGCAACTCGACTCCATGAAGTCGGAATCGCTAGTAATCGTGAATCAGAATGTCACGGTGAATACGTTCCCGGGCCTTGTACACACCGCCCGTCACACCATGGGAGTGGGCTGCAAAAGAAGTGGGTAGTTTAACCTTTCGGGGAGGACGCTCACCACTTTGTGGTTCATGACTGGGGTGAAGTCGTAACAAGGTAGCCCTAGGGGAACCTGGGGCTGGATCACCTCCTTATACGAAGATACTTACGATGAGTGTCCACACAGATTGAT
>NZ_CAWNBB010000102.1:0-308 GCF_963872585.1 Vibrio sp. 10N.222.47.A9
CGAATACTGACTTCAAAACTACTATGTAATTTTAAAGCTATTACCATTCCAACAGAATGGTAATGAATTGACTGTGCCAAATAACCGAAGTTATTTGTATTGGTCACTCAGTTCATTGAAATCAAGTTTGTTACCGAAGTAACGGTTACTACCTAAGTAATAACATTTTGATATTCATCAACGAGTGCCCACACAGATTGATAGGTTTAAATTGTTAAAGAGCGTGTTCTCTAAAAAGAGAACGCTTTCAGTGCCTTAGCACTTAAGCAGGACGCGTATAATACGCTTTCCACTTTGAAAGTCAACAT
>NZ_CAWNBB010000103.1:0-204 GCF_963872585.1 Vibrio sp. 10N.222.47.A9
CACTCAGTTCATTGAAATCAATTTTGATTCCGAAGAATCTGTTTTATCTAACGATAAAACGTTTTGATATTCATCAACGAGTGCCCACACAGATTGATAGGTTTAAATTGTTAAAGAGCGTGTTCTCTAAAAAGAGAACGCTTTCAGTGCCTTAGCACTTAAGCAGGACGCGTATAATACGCCTTCCACTTTGAAAGTCAACAT
>NZ_CAWNBB010000104.1:0-241988 GCF_963872585.1 Vibrio sp. 10N.222.47.A9
ATTATGAGGGGATTCGCAAGAATTAGGCGTTATGTTTGAGGTATAAAAATGTACGTACGATTTGTCGTTGATCAGTTCGATGAGGATTCAAATCAGAGAACAGGCATATTTCAGGCAATCAGTTGTATGAAGAAACAAGAAGTATTCTACGACTATGAACTTGAACATATCGCCGAGGTGATGGGGTGGTTCGATGAAAACCTTGAATCTCCTTTAGACTACTTAAACAAACAGAAGTCTAAGAAATCTGATGTGTATATCAGTTGGTTTCTTGAGTCTTCCTCTGAACACATATCTAAAGTACGTGAGTTTGTTTTCTTAGTTGAAAGTAAGGGGGTCGCAGTTGATCAACTAAGAACAGAAACCCCTGGTAAAATAGTTTACGCCGATAAGTATCAGGTGTTTGCTAAGCCATTCAGGCGCTTCTAAGCAAACATAACAATAAATTTAGATTGATTCACAACGCTTGGCGCTCTCACTTCAAGTAAGTTTAGTGTTTATGACACAATGTTTTAGGTAAGGTAGTAGCGTTGTTCACACCTTAACTTGGCGTCATATGTACGGAGTGTTTTATGAATATATGGATATTTAGCTCGGGGTTATTAGCCCTGTTTACTACGTTAGTACATGTATTTGCCGGTCAAATAGACCCGGTTAGACCTTTTCTTAAATCGAAGCTCGATGATATACCGAAAGCGACACTTCTAGCTTGTTGGCATCTTGTCTCGGTCACTTTGTTTGTTAGCTCATTAATGCTTTTATACGTCGGTTGGTATGGTATTGATTCACTTTATTTCCTAATCCAGTTGCTAGGTTTTTTGTATATTCTGTATGCATCGGTGTTTGTGGCTGTTGGGCTGTATTTTTTTGGAGCGAAGGTTTTTGTAAAGCTTCCTCAATGGATATTGCTCTTTCCAATCGGCTTGCTAGCAAACTATGGCGTAATGTATGTGTAACAAACACTATGGCGCCAATAACTAAACTTTAGCGCTGTTTCTATCCTATATAGTCCGGTCTATCATCAACCATCCCAGAACGCTAAATACTAAGTCACCACAATCTGTAGAGGAAAGTGCATTGAAGTTAACGAATAAACTCGTACGTTACCCGCACATTGATGTTGATCGTGCGTTTGAAAAAGAAGCTGCGTTATTGCAGCAGATACAGGCGGGTGAGATAGGACAAGCCTTAATGTTGTGGCAAGCAAAAACGCCAACACTCGTTTTGCCCGCAGGTAAAAAGTGGCCAGTGACGGTAGAGTCTAGAAAACAACTCGCGGCACAAGGCTGGCAACTCACCTCACGTAAAACAGGTGGAGCTCCCGTTCCTCAACTGCCGGGGATCATTAACCTGTCGCACATCTACCATTGGCCTCGTGATGAAGCTTACAATATCCAAAAAGCGTATCGACATCTGTGCAATGTATTAACCCTGTTTTTCAAAGAATTGGGCATCGATGTGGATGTACACGCCACCCCCGGCTCTTATTGTGATGGTGACTACAACCTCAATATCGATAAACAAAAAATAGTGGGCACTGCGCAACGTGTTTTGCTTAAACAAGGGGGCGGCCAAATCGTACTTTCGCAAGCCTGTATCTTGTTGGATGTCAACCTAGAAAATATCGTTGCGCCCGTGAATTTTTATAATCAAATTTGCGATAACCCAACCGTGGTCGATTCGCAGGTTCATACTCTGTTGTCCGCACATCTGACAACCCTTCCCAATGTAGACTCACTCTTTCAGCGGTTAAGCCAAGCTTTCATCAAGTATGCGTAATGTCTTCCTTTCGCTAACGCACAGCTCGCTTTTGGTTTAGGAAGGCCAACTTCTCGCTTATCCTTTCTCTCGATAGATCGCAGGCTTGATATCCAACAGTGGTGTGTTGTTCAAGCAGTCTAAGCCTCTCACGGTTACGGTGCCATTATCGACGTTTTCAATCGGTAGCACGGCGGCACCGATAGGGTTTGGTCTGTGCGGTGAACGCAGTGCAAAGGTGCCTTTAGTCGGCGTCTCTTCATTCCAGCTTTGTATCAGTTCGTCTCGTTTTGCGTCTTCTAACCAATACAAGATCAGGATGTGGTCTCCTGTCTTTAAACCAAGCAAACCTTGTTGGTAAACGTCATCTAAGATAATTTCACAGATCGGGCCGTTGTCCGGTTGGATGTTATTCGGACACTCCGAAACCGAGTGATAAGGCGTGGTAATTCGGCCAATAAATTTCAGTTCTGCAGACATATTCAGCTCCTATTTAGTTCTTTATTTATCTCTTTATTACTCGATTTATTTGTCATCGTTTTTCATGGTCACTAAGGTGTAGATGAAGATCGTAATCAAGATCACCACACCGCCGACAATACTGGTTGTTGGCGGGATCTCGGTGAAGAAGATAAACCCCCAAACTGGCGCTAACACGGTTTCTAACATCAGAGTCATTGATACTTCTGGCGCGGTAATGTGGCGCGTTGCGACCATAGATAACACTCGGCCAACAGGTGCCGTAAACAAGCCCATCATGCCCATGATTAACCACGTTTCAACGCTGTAGCTTGATGGCGTTGCGAAGAAAAACATCACAACCGCTAGCAATAAGCCACCTAGGCCAACGCTCGCCAATCGGCTGACGTCTTGATATTTGCGTAGCAAGGTAAACATCATAGATAAACAGATCACTGCGAATACCGCTAAAGCATCACCCATCCAGTTCCCTGAAGAAAATGAACCTGAAACGACTATCGTAATACCAATCATCACCGCGACAATGGCAATCAAAGTTGAACGGCTGGTGGCTTCTTTCAAGATCAACCAGCTGAAAATAGCGGCAACCGCAGGGGCTGCACTGAGGATCACAAAGGTATTAGCGATTGAAGTCATTTTGATGCTGAACACCAAACCCGATGCGCTGCCGAGCATAAGAATACCCGCTGCCAACAATGGCCAACCGCTTTGTACGACTGCTTTTCGGATTCCACGTTTGTCGTTGAATTTAAGCAAAATCGGCATCGAAATTGCGCTGAATAAGCCGAACAAGAAGGCCGTATCAAATCCGCTGACACCCGCATAACGAATAAAGATTGGGTCAATACTCATTAATACGGCACCTGCGATCGCAAGGGTAAAGCCGAGGGTTCGAGTGTTTCTTACTTCAGTTTTAGGGAGGTTCATTGTTGTCATTTCTCTATCCAATTATCTGTTACCAATAAATCATACCGATGAGTATGATTTTAAAAATTGGTTGAGTCAACACAAATCATACTTTAAAGTATGATCTCTGTTTTGGGGTGGATGAAGTAATGAGCAAGATTGAGCAGAACAAAGAGAAGAAACGACTCGCGATTTTAAAAGCGGCGAAGGAGATATTCCTCGCGGAAGGCTATGTGCAAACCAGCATGGACCGAGTCGCTAGTGAAGCGAAAATGACCAAGCAAACGCTTTATCGTTACTTCTCTTCTAAAGATGTGTTGTTTGAAGCGACGTTAAGACAAATGGGTAGCCAGACAGACGATAAGTTGGTGGTGCATTTGCAGCACACCGATACTCGACAAGCGCTATTGGGCTTCGCAAAAGACTTCGTTTTGTTTCACCTTTCGAGCGAACATATTGCGACCTTTAAGCTGTTGATAGCAGAAGGCAGTAAGTCTCCAGAATTAGTTAGCCGTTTTATGGACGTCGGCTCGGATGATACCGATCGAGTGCTTGCTCAGTTTTTCAATGAGCGATTCGATATTGAAGAACCACAAACCAAAATTAAGCTTTGGCTTGGTATGGTGATGAGTGTCAGAGAGGGTGTGTTGATGGGAATGCCTGCACCCACCGAACAAGAGATTGCAGCTTACGTTGAAGCGAGTACTGACTTGTTGTTAGCGGCTTTGGCTTAGGTAGGGCTGTAAACCTGAAAAATAAGATATACGTTAGGCGCTGCTGGACTTTGATTATTCCATAATATGGAGTTGCAACGCCTGTCGTTTGGTCTGTTTACGTTTACTGGTTACGAGTTAAATCGAGCGCTTACCAAGCAAAAGTCTTGATAACATTCTGTTTGGTGATCGGGTTATGCGCGATGTCTTGATTGATCTTATCAAGAAACGGCTTGCGAGCTTGAGGCAACATGCCACGCATTGGTGAGATGTTATTGCCGTGGTCGCCCCAGTAGTAGCAATCGAAATCTTCTAGGTTTTCGAGTAAGTATTTTTCTTCTTCCAGAATCTGCAATGGCGTTGGTAAAACAAACTCGCCACGGTTTACTTCTTTTTCCAACACCGACCCCGGTTGAACCGCTAAAGCCATAGGTGCAATTGCATCTGGCTGCATGATGTTCAGCAAGCTGGTGGTATTTATCGCATGCTCGACAGAACGTTCTTTGCCGCCAAGGCCAAAGATGAAAGAAGCCAGTACCTTGATGTCTGCTTCACGGGCTAGGTTCATACCTTCAATTGCATGCTCACGCGTCATGCGCTTTTGAATGCGTTCAAGCACAATTGGGTCACCGGACTCCAAACCTGAATAGGCCATGCTTAAACCTGCCGACTTAATCTCTTTTAATTCAGACAAGCTCTTGCGACGGAAGTCGTTGAAGCCTGAATACAAAGAGATATTCTTGATTTCAGGGAAGGTGATCTTGATGTAATCCAGAATCGAAATCAGCATTTCGGTTCTAATCGCCATCACATTACCATCGACCAAAAAGATAGATTCAACATGCGGATAAATCTTTCTCGCCGCGTCAATATCTTCAAAGATGTCTTTGATATCTCTTACTTTGAAACGCTTATCATCAAACATCGTGCAGAAGGTACATTGGTTATTACTGCACCCCAATGTTGTCTGGATGAGTACGCTCTCTGCTTCCATCCAAGGACGATAAACTTTACCTTCAAAACGCATAAATGCTCCTCGGCCGTAGCCTGTGTTGTTTCGACGAGGGCAAGTTTAGCAATTTGCATATTGGGTGATAATTGGGCAAAGCGGGGAATCAGTATTAAAGAAATTTTAATAATCGAAAGAGCGCGCAGTTCTTTGTCTAGATGGATAGAACTGCGGCTTGGATTGTGTGTGTGGGGGAGTGTTAGTGGTCGTTTTTTACTAATGAATGATCAGTGCGCAACGCACAGCTTTTCTTCGAGCAATTGATCAAGCACGGTCACCAGCTTGTGGTTCTTGGTGTTGTCTAATGCGTCGGCGTGCGGGTCTTTGAACAACCCAGAATCATTATCAAAATATTGACCAGAAGCGTTGGCAAACTCATCACTGAGCGCAGCACGACAAAGAATATCGGCACCAATCGCAAGGTCGTTACCATCAACGCCATAAGCATCTTTCACCAGTTTACTACCAAGGAAAGAGGCTGGGTTTACAGGGATAATTGCGGTGCCTTTGTCTAAAAGAGTATTGGCTAATTCGATGGACCACATCGTGAGTGCGAGCTTACTTTGCGCGTAAACCGGACCATCCAGTTCCCCCGCATTCGGGCTGATTAATGCCTCTAAATCGACGGATGCTTGGGCTGCTGAAGATAGGTTGACGATACGACCTGTCGCATCAAAAAGAGGAAGCAGCTTTTGTGTCAGTAGATACGGCGCAATGGTGTTTACGACAAAACGCACATCAAGATTGTCTGGAGTGGTGATGTCCTACACCTTATACACACCTGCGTTGTTAATGAGTATATCGAGACGTTTGTGATCGCTTTTGATTTGGGTTGCGAGCGCCTCAACTTCGGAGAGCGTCGATAGGTCTGCGATGTAGCTTTCGATGATTGCATTCTTAGACAGGCGAGACAGAGCGGTCACGACTTTATTGACCCTAGCTGGGTTGCGGCCATGAATCAGAACATGGTGCCCTTGCTGCGTTAGTGCTTTTGCGGTCTCTAAACCAATGCCATCCGTGGCCCCTGTGATCAGAATTATTTTTTGCATGTTCCGTCCTTCAAAAAATAGTTTGAACAACGTTATAACAAAGATTAATGACACATAGTTGCATTTGGCTCACAAGCTGAAGACTCAAGTGTGAGTCTATGGGGCAAATAATGACCATTTTAACACTTGGTGGGTAACCGTTGGCGTTTAACCATTAAGTAAGACTATGGGTCAGTTTGTGGCTGACCCAAATTAAGAGAAGTGAACGAACTATTTGATGTCTTGAACGTTCATAACCAGAGTTTCCCAGTTACGTTGGTTTTCCATATCGTGCTCTAGGCCTTGCTCATCGGCAATTTGGAAGCGCTTAACCGCAGGTGTTTTGCTGGTGGCTTGATACAACCAGTAGGCCTCTGCTTTGAGTGCTTCGTCGATCGGTTTATCGATAGACTCGTACACCGCTTGCTTACATGCATTGATCGATTCGGCAGGGAATTGAGCGATTCGTTTGGCAAGAGTATCGACGTATTCACCAATTTCATCCGGCTCTAGTGCCTTGTTGATGGTGCCGTATGCTTCGGCTTCGTCAGCATCAAAGTCTCGTGCACTTAGGACGATTTCAAGTGCGCGACCTAAGCCGACTTGGCGTGCCATACGTGATGCGCCGCCACCACAAGGAAGGATGCCCATACCCACTTCCATTTGCATGAATTTGTATTTACCGCGAGCCGCGAATCGCATGTCACACGCCAGTGCAAATTCGTGGCCTCCACCTCGAGCGAACCCTTCAAGCTTGGCAATGGTGGCTTGTGGTAGTTTGCTGATTCTTTCTAGCACCACTTGCAGGTCGAGTAACTTCGCTTCTTCACGAGAAACGGCTTCTGTCGACATGTCTTTTAATAGATTGGTGTCGTAGTGGCAGACCCAAACTTCAGGGTTTGCTGACTGAAATACCACGACCTTGATGTCACGATCGCGCTCTAGTCTCATTGCCAAACCATTGAGGTCGGCAAGCATCTCTTGCCCTTGAACATTCACAGTACCGAAGTCAAAAGTAACGGTAAGAATCCCATTCTCGGCTTGAGCTTTAAACGTTGTATAACCTTGATATGACATTTCCATATTCCTTCTGAGAGATTTCATTTCAGCCTATTCAGTGTGAATGCGACCTAAATTCAGGCTAACGAGGAATGTTCGAACCAACAATTAACCATTAAACGAAACACTATTAACGAATTATTAAGAGTGTTGATGAGTTTAGTAATTTCATTTTATTCAATATCTTAGCTTCGTGTTCTAGCGTTGAAGGTATCTTGCTAATTCGATTGTCAACGAAATCTAAAAACTCATTCCTTGTTTGGCGCTCTTATCCTTTTCATTTAGCTTCGTATACTGCTCAACTAGGTAATTAGCCCCAAAGTACAGACAAGAGTAAACCGACCGATGCAGATGAGATCCGCGACTTTGAAAACCATTATTGAGAAAACACTGCCACTGACGCTGGGTGTGTTTGCGATCATGATGGTGCAATTGGTCGATTCGATCTTTATCGGTCAGCTAGGGGTGAATGAGTTGGCGGTTCACGGTATCACCTTGCCATTCCAAGCGGCGTTTACCGGTGTTCAAGTGGGCATCGGTGTCGCGGCAACGTCCATTATTTCTCAAGCGGTAGGGGCAAAAGAACAACGAAAATCCACCTCAATTGCCTCACTATCTGTCGGGTTCGGTGTCTTGGTGATTGCTTTGATCTGCATAGGCCTGATTGTTTTTAGCGATTCTGTTTTTGCGTCGTTTGTGAATGATGTCTCTGACGCTCAATACCAATCCATGCTGTTGATTTTTAATGTGTACTGGCCGTTGTGGCTATTCAGTGCATTGATGGTGGCGGTGCTTTATCTGGCCACCTGCGTTTATCGAGCCAATGGCGATACCAAAACAACCGGCAGCATGTTCTTGGCTGCCAGCGTGATTAACCTGATTCTCGACCCTATTCTGATCTTTGGATTGGACATGGGTATTGCAGGGGCGGCGATCGCATCGAGCATTGGCTACGCTTTCGGCGCAATCTACATGCTAATCAAGTCTCGTGGCAAAGGTTGGTTTGGCTTCAATGGCGCGTGCCGTAAGCAAATCAAAGGCTACAGTTTTGAGTTATTCAAGACGGTAATGCCAACCACCGCGAATCAGATATTACCTGCGGTCAGCGCGTTCTTCTCAATGTTATTGATTGCGAGAATCGGAACCGATGAGATGGCTTTTTGGAGCTTACTCGCCCGTGTTGAAAGTTTTATGTTGGTGTTTTCTCTTGCTCTGACCATGTCTATCCCGCCTATGATTGGTCGTTACCTAGGGGCGCAGCAGCGATGCAAAATCCCTGAGCTATTGAATACAACAGCGAAGTTCTTATTGGTTTTTCACACCGTGATGGCAGCATTGCTGGCGCTGTTTAGTGGCTGGATTATTCCTGTTATCTCGGAAGAACAAAGCATACGCAGCTGGTTTGAAGTGACCTTGTTATTTATACCGTTCAGCTATGGGCCGCTTGGGCTTTGCATGTTGGTTGCTTCGGTCTTTAATGCCTTGGGTGTGCTTCGCAAAGCTTTGAATGTCTCTTTCTTACGCTTGTTTGTTTTCTACATTCCCGCTTTATGGCTAGGCTCTATAACCGGAGACATGATCAACGCGGTTATTGCTGCGACCGTCGCCAATGTTTTAGCCGGCGCTTTTGCATGGTTTAAGCTTAATACCTATATTAAAACTCACATTATTCCCCGTGCCGCTGCGGCCAATAAGCAGCGTGTACTCAGCGCAGGCTAGCCATTATTGATGAACATTGAACATCTAAAATTGTTTGTGCGACTCGCGTCTACGCACAATATAAGTCAAGCAGGACAAGAGCTTGGGTTGTCACCTCCGGTAGCCAGTATTCATATCGGAAAGCTCGAAGAGAGCCTAGGTGCTCGTCTTGTGCATCGCACCACGAGAAAGGTCTCCCTGACTGAAGAAGGCATGGCATTTCTTCCTCATGCCAAGCAAATCCTTTTGAGTGTCGAAGCGGGTGTGGCCTCTGTCGGAACCGGTAATGAATTACCAAAAGGGGTGTTGCGAATATCTGCACCTTCTTCGTTTGGTCGAATGCATGTTATGCCAGCGCTAAAAGGCTTTTTGGCTAAATATCCAGATCTGTCGGTGGACATTTCACTCAGTGACTCAATCGTCGATCTGGTCGATGGTGGCTTTGATGTGGCGATTCGTAATGCGAAGCTACAGAACTCAAGCCTGATCGCTCGTAAGCTCTCTACTGATAAACGTATTTTGTGTGCATCGCCAGAATATCTGGCAGCTCATGGCTATCCGAAAACACCAGAAGACCTCAAGCAACATCAATGCATCAATCAAACCGGCTTAGAAGGTTGGACGTTCGATACGCCAGAAGGCGATGTCACCATCAAGAAAAAAGGTGCTATCCGTGTTGATCACGGTGAAGCGGTAAGGGATGTATGTGTCGATGGCTTGGGCATTGCTATGTGTGCGACTTGGATAGCATACAAGCAGCTCGCGGAAGGTTCGCTGGTTGAGGTGTTGCCGGATTACCCTTTAAAGGATGAGGCTGCGATTTGGGCTGTATACCCGAGTGCACAGCTGCTCGCGCCGAAGGTACGCGTATTTATCGACTACTTTGTGCAATATTATGGTTCACCTTCTTATTGGGATTGCGAAGTAAACGGGCAAACTCAGTAATCTATCAGCTTCAACAAATTATCAGTTTTATTAAGCTCTCAGCCTCAGTAAGAGAGCAAACGCAGTAGCGTTCAAGAAGCACTTATTGAGAACAAATAAGAAAGCCCCGACCAAAAGGTAGGGGCTTGTTTTATGTTCTTTATAGAACGTTTTTTCTAGCTCACTGCTGTTGTTTTATCTATTTAGCGTATCGGACGTTTAATGCGCGTGTACCGCTGAATCTTGGTATAGCTCGGCATCAACTTCTTCGCCTTTGTTTGGACGAGGAACAATCTCAAAAGAGGTGTCAGCTTCTGTCAGTGAAGACAGCAGTTTGTTAAGCGATGTTTTGTCACCTTTCACTCCTGCTTGTCCGTCTTCTAACAGTTTTCCTAGGCTTGTTTTCTTAAGTACGATATCAGACACGTCAGACTTATTGATGATCAGTGTTGTATCCGCATCTTGCAGATCTGATACTTGGATATTGTTCAGGTTACCGTTAGACATCTCAACGTAGTAGAACTCTTTCACATCAGGCAGCTGAATATTCAACGTAAATGGTGTTTCTTGTGCTTTTAGCGAATCCACTTTAACTGCCAAGTAATCCAACAAGTTCTCAATGGTCATGTTAGCCAATACATCCGGAGATGCAGTTTTTGGTGCGCCCGGTTGTGTGCCAATACGAAGCTCTTGAGCGCCCGTTAGGTAGATGTTTCTCCAACCTGCACCTTCTGATTGATAACCCAATTGCTCGTAAGTATCTGCCAATAAGCCACGTGCAACTTTGTTCTCTGGCTCAGCTTGAATCACCTTATTCAGTGCTGTTGCAACGAAGCGGTATTCACCTTCTTGGAAGTCTTGTTGTGCTTTATCAATCACAGCATCGCTGCCGCCCATGTACTCAACAAACTTCACTGATTCTGGCTCGATTGGTAATGGGTTTAGGTTAGCCGGGTTCATGTCGAAGTAACCAAGATACATGTTGTACACAGCGCGAGCGTTGTGAGAGTAGGTACCGTGGTAACCATTTGTGTGCCAAGACTGTTGAATGCTGTCTGGCATTACCTTGTAAATCTCGTCACCGATGTCTTGTAGAACCACACCGTTATTGGCTAAACGAAGCGTTTGGTTATGAGTAAAACCGTAAGCGTCACGCTGCATTTTTAGGTAATCAGAAATCTCTTGTTCACCCCAGATTGGGGCTGAGTGAGACGCAAACAGTACTTCTGTTTCTTCGCCCCAAGTGACTAACATTTCGTTGATCTTCTTAGACCATTTCAAGCCGTCACGTACTTTAGCGCCACGCAGCGTGTACAGGTTGTGCATGCCTTGGTAGGTCAGTTCGCCAGTCCAAAGTGCTTTCATGCTGGGAATGTACGTCACCATTTCAGAGGCCGCTTCGGTACCTGAAGCATCCATGAATTGCATTTCTAGGCCGTCGATAACCAGAGTTTCAATCTCTTCGTTATGGTTCAGCTCGTAGTCCGGCAGGACGTAAGTAATACTACCGGTTGATAGACCTTTAGACAGTGCCGCATCCACAATACCGTGTTCGTGTCGGTTCAGGGTAGCGCCATATTGATATGCGGTACGACGAGACATTGCATTACCCGCCAATACGTTTTCGTCGACGATTTCTTTAGTGATGTTTTTCGAACCGTACACTTTTACATCTGGATACGCGTCTTTGATTGCTCTTGCGCCACCAAAGTGATCAGCGTGCGAGTGAGAGTAAATCATGGCAACGACTGGCAGTTCACCGCCGTCAGGCACATTGTTCTTGAAGAATTCGAGTGATTTGGCGGCTGATTCTTTGGTAAGAAGAACGTCGTAGGCGATCCAACCGTTGTCACTACGAATGAAAGAGATAGACGCCAAATCTGCACCTCGAACTTGGTAAACTTTACCCGGAACAACTTCATATAAACCTTCCGCCGCTTGGTTCAATACCGCTTGGCGCCACAGTGAAGGGTTTACTGAATCTGGTGCTTGGTCTGCATTCGTCACACTTGGATCGATGAAGTTAAAGCTATTACGAATGATGTCGCCCGTCTCTTGATCAAAGCTAGCAACAAGACCTTTATTGTTATTGTCGAAAGCGCGAGTGTCGGCAAAGCTCAGTGTTTTTGCGAACTCTTGGTTTGCTTTAGTGGTCATCTCGGTTGCGCTTTTGCCACCTTGGTCGCCAATTTCGCTGAAGTGTGCGTGATCATGGTTAGCTGCAATCGCAGGGAATGCCAGCGAGATAGCTAGGAACAGTGATGCATTTTTGAACGTGCGAGAAGTTGTCATAAGAGCCTCTTCATTTCAGAATTTTGTTTCGTTGAGGCGATTATAGGAATAAGACATATAGCAAAAAATAAAGTAAGCTTTATTTAATACATCACGATTGGCTATGTATTGAGTCATGCAATGGTTGGGGAACGAAGACGAATCCTGACCTATGATTGATTAAGACCACATTGACAGGGAGAGTAACGGTGAGCGACGTGGAAAAGTTGGATTTAAATCTATTGAGCGTGTTCTTAGAAGTGTATCGATTAAAGTCGATCACGCTTGCATCAGAATCGCTTGGTATGACTCAGCCCGGGGTGAGTGGAGCCTTGAAGCGACTCCAATCTCAGCTTGATACTGATCTGTTTATTCGTGAAGGGCGAGGGATCATTCCAACCAATGCTGCGGTGCAACTAGCAAGCCGAGTGGAACCTGCACTCGAGGGAATCACCAGCGCTGTTAGTACCTTGAAGCAATTCGATAATCAGCAGCATCATGTATTCCGACTTCTGGTTAATGAGATAGGTTTAACCAAGCTTCAGCCGCTTGTCGAGCAAGATGAAACGCTGGGAAATATCTCAATCGAATTCAATATGGTGCCGAATAACGAAGAAGAACTTCTGCAGAGTTTGAGCATGCAGCAAGCGGATCTCGCCATCGATATTCACTACCCGCAGGTCAATGGTTATATGAACCAGCAAGTGCTTGAGGATAAGTTGGTATTGATTGCTCGTAAAGGGCACCCAAGAATTGATGGCGTCGTGACCGAAGAGCAGTATTACGATGAAAAGCACATCACTTTTAGAATGCGTCGTTCTCGTCTTTATACGGCTGATTATTTCGCCAAGAAGGCCATCAAACAAAGAAAAGTGAGCTCAGAATGTGACTCATTGATGATGATGTGTGTGTTGGTGTCAGGCTCTGATTGTGTCGGCAGTACTTCTCGTAGTTTTGCTAATCAATTTGCCGAGCGATTCCAGCTTCAAGTTCTTGATCAGCCGTTTGAGGTGTTGCCTGTGCAGCAATACATGATTTGGCATAAGAGAACGGAACCGAACCCTGCTCATCAGTGGTTGAGAAACAAGATTCAGCAATACATGGCCGATTAATGGTTTCGATTGGTTAACCGTCAGCGGGCTAGCTCTCCAACGTCATTCCAACATGTATTGCTGAGATTCTAAGTGCTCATTGGCATCTGATTAGCGAGCTACTCTTGCCGCTCGTTTCTGTTTAGCGCTCTCTATCATCCTAGAAGGTGTCATACCTGTCACTAACATGGTGCCGGTAATAACAAGAACCGAACCGAAAATGGTGTTAAGGCCAATCGCTTCGTCTAGGAAAAGGTTGCCCCACAAGATGCCAAACACTGGAATCAAAAAGGTAACAGACAGAGCCGAAGGCGCACCCAGTTCAGAAACGAGATTGAAGTAAAGCAGGTAAGCAAGGCCAGTACAAACGGCGCCTAATAAGAGAACTGATGTGGTGATGGTGAGATCTGGAGCCTCTCTCATCGGCATAAAGAAGACAAATGGCAGCACGATCAAGACCGCCGCCCACATGCTGCCATGAGCATTGTTGAATGCCTCAACTTTGGGTGCTTGTTTGGTATAGTTTGACGCGATTCCGTAGCTAAAGGCCGCCATCACCGCCGCAAAGATAGGAAGCACAGCCTCACGGCCAATGTTCATCGCATCCCAACCGACCAACACGCCAACTCCCGTTACCCCAATCCCAAGCCCTAATAGAACTCTTGCATCGAGTGTTGTTTTTGTCCATATCGCACCAATGATTGCCGCCCATATTGGCGCGGTAGAGTTCAAGATAGCGAGTGTCGAGGCGTTCAGTGTCTGCGCTGCATAAGCGAAAAACAAAAAGGGAAGTGCGGTATTAAACAAGCCAAGAATGAAAAAGTGTTTCGCATGGGCATTAAAAGAAAGCTTCCTTTTCAGATAAAAAGAAACCAAGAGTAGAGTGACGGCAGCGCACAGAACTCGCGCTTCGATCAGCACCGCAGGGCCCAGCGGATTAGCGGCAATTCTCATGAACAGAAACGAACCGCCCCATATCGCAGCGAGAGTTATTAGTTTTATAAAGTTCACGGTTTATATCTCAGAATGTGTAAAACACCGACTATGTAGGAAAGATAACTATTACACAAACATAGATACCAATACTGTGCAGTTATGGACATAAGATCGCGTCCATTAAATAGGAACAGTTTCGATTGATTTCGTTCTGTTTATTGTTCCTTATTTGATGAGTAATCTAGCGCTAGACATCAAACTTAGGTGAACAAAATGAAGATTGAACACATCGCTATTTGGACAAAACAACTCGACGTGTTGAAGCAGTTTTATGAAAACTATTTCGGCGCGACATCCAACGTAAAATATCACAACCCAACCAAAGGTTTTTCTTCATACTTCCTCTCTTTCGAAACAGGGAGCCGTTTAGAGATCATGGAAATGGACTCGGTGCCTGAATCGAAAGATGACATCTATGATCAATTTACGGGCTTCATTCATATGGCGATTTCATTAGGCTCGGAACAAGCGGTTGATGAACTTACAAGTCGCTTGGTCGAAGACGGCTATGAGCGCTTAGATGGCCCAAGAAGAACAGGCGATGGCTATTATGAGAGCTGTGTACTCGATCCGGATGGTAATCGCTTAGAACTTACCGTTTAATGGAGGGAGCTTGAATAGCTTTTAACTCACTAACGGAACTGAGGTATTACAATGATGAAGCGTGCTTTGACTTTCCTTTTTAGTCTTGGGCTGATGGGATGTGCTACCTCAGAACCGGTATATGAACCAGAGGCTGACTCAAAGCCTGAACCATCCCAACCCGTTGGATACCTTGGTTTCAAAGCCCATCAAGAGTGGGCCATTCAATTTAACGATTGCACGGTCTACGATTTAACAGGCGCACAACCCTACCAGTGGTTTGATCGCATTTCAGCCGCTGTCAGCTGTTATACATTTAAGCCAAACGATGCCATCGAGCCATTATCAGTCTATGCTGACGCAAACTTCGACAGCAATAAGCTAACGCCGATTAACCGCTTTCAAGAGCTACATGTATCAGAGTCAGGCTGGGGCAATTTTCCTGCCGTCTATAAGACCAACGGCACCAACTGGTTGAAAGTCAAAGAGGGTTGGATTCACCTCACACTAGCCGACCAGACACTCGTTCAGTTCTACTCTGGCACTCAAGACCAATCTGGCAAATCACAACACGACCAGTATTTTGAGCAGCATTGATGTTGGGGTGCCATTCGTTCTTATCTAATTGGTCGGGGCAAATGGAACCGTGAATTATTGACCTTTCTTGAGCTTGATTACAAAAGGCATAATGACACTGAAAATAATCACCGCGGCGCCAATCAGCGCTATGGTGTTTGGCAACTCGGAATACAACAGTAACCAAGAATCATTGAGTAGATCATCTGTGAGTACTCAATATTTGAAACTATGTTCGCTTCTCCCCATTTGTAAGCGGTGACACCAAACCATTGGCCGATAGAAGAAATAACACCGACCAACACTAACAGCACCAACTCATACCACGTCGGCCATTGCCACTCGATAAGCGGCGGAATCAGCGCAACACCCCCACGAATATGGCTTGATAAGCTAGCACTACGACCTTCTATTCCACATTCGCCATTTTCCTTACGCAGATAGCGCAATCGTTGCGCCTAACGTGGCCACTAAGCCGAGTTCCAACGTAGAACAGAGACTCGCTTTCTAGAGTGTTAAGTCTAAAGTTTACCTCTGGTAGAGGGGCAAACAGGTTTTCAAAATATTGAGAGAGATCATTAATAAGAACTCATTAACTTTTCATTAATTATATTAATAGAAATTAGATAAAAGCATATAAATTATCATCTTGTCGGTTGATAATTGAACATAGTGGTAATTTTATGGTGGTTTTTATATTTTGACGTAATTAACGAACGCGGTAGATATCTGAGGATATCAGCTGAATAATGAATATTACCATTTTATTGGTAAGGGTAATTATCTCGAATAGTTCTTGTTAATATAAAAACAATGTAAAAGCGCTGATAGTATTAACAGTAAGGTGGTAAAACGATGCGAGTCACAACAAATAAACAGGCTGATTTTTATAAAAAGTAATTCCCTCTCGATTCTGAGTGTGGCTATTGCATGAATGAATTTGAAATAATGTTACACCTGAAATTTTAAGTTGTTGTTTTTTATTGGTATATTTTTTCATTGGGTTTTGTGAATTGGCTAGGGCTAAGACGACTTTGAAATTTTACATTGATGAATTGATTAATTAAATTAGCGCTGTCTGTTTAATAAATTAAATGGCGTGTAAGCAATGGTTATCAGAATGGATAATGGCACTTGTAATCGTTGATAGTGTGGATTTAAAAATAGGGCAAAGACCCTAGGGTGAATTTAACTATCAAAAAAGTTGTTATATCCAGAGATATCATTGTCTTTTCTTTAATTTCTTACCTAATAATATGTAGAGTTAATACTATGAAGTTGTCGATGAATAAATCATTGTTACTAGCAATGTCAGCGTGTTTTTTTTCTAGTGCAAGTTTTGCAGGAATTAATAGTGATTATCATGTGGTGGCCGATGACTTAACGGCTGATCATAATGAAAGCAACGGCGTACCCATGCCTTTTTATGGCAATGGAAGAATGCAGTCCAAACTTAGTGTGTCAGTTTCCTTCGCTGATAGTTACGGCAGACCAGTGACAGTACCTAAGAGTGACTTAGAAGGTGCGATATCTTTTTACCTTAAGAATAGTGAACAAGAGTTAGGCAAAAATAAAGACTGTACCTACGGAAGAGATTGCTGGGGGTATACATTGAACCCAAATGACTATTCTCACCAAATGGGGAACAGTTATGGATACTCTAAGGGTCTACCAACCTCTCGGGTTGCAGCATCTGATACCAAATTAACCGCTTGGGTTTATAGCAACGAGGTAGCTCAGCATCGTGAAGTTTGTATGAAAGTTAAATTCAATACTGGTAGCCAATATGACAATAACTACTACGACAGCTGCGCTTATCCAAATGAATCAAGTGCCTTCTATCAAAGCGTACAGCCTAAGTCCTATAGTGCCGCCGACTTTTCAGAGATTGGAGAAGGTGACAAGGTATGGGAAGAAACTAACACTGACGATTTCTATTTCGAAAAAGCTGAGATGTATAACTTCTATGTGACGCCCAAAGATACTTCAGTGAAACTGGTCGAGGTTGCTATGGATAACTTCGACGAGTCGGACAGCGATAAGGTGTTCCTAAACGATGAGTGGTTAGGTTGTTATTCAGATTGCACTAATGGCTTTCGTTCAGTGAAAGGTTATGTGTTCGCTCCAGGTTCAGAGCGTAATGTATCTGATGAATATGTTTGGAATAGCGCCGCTGGCGAAGGTCGCACGGCGGTATGGCGAGTTAACCAGCAACTAAGATCAGTGACTCTGAGCCAATTGCTTTATTCAAATAGCGGGACATCGAACAATGATTCTCAAAAAGAGTACCGATTTACTGTATTTGACCAATACGGAAATAAAGGACCACTAAAGCTTATTTATCCTCAAAGTGAATTTACTGGTGGCGGCCAGAAATGGGATTACACCCATTGGAATCTCGTTAGCCAATAACATCCAGATAAATCAGAGTTAGCTCATCCACTTTGAGCTAACTCATTCACTTTAGGGGAAATTTATGTCTAATTGGACTTCAAACGCTTTCAACTTTGATAGCTTTTGTTCGGGCGGCGTAGACCAAAGAACCAGAAGCTATTCATATCAAATCTTACTTGGCTCTCTTATTGGTAACTGGCTTAAGGGACCAAACCTCGATATCTCGATTCAATTCTCACCTTACTCGACGGACAACCTTGGTTTCGGTAAAGGCTGGAAATTGAATCTCCCAAGATACGACATCGAGAACCAACAGCTCTATCTTGCAAATGGGCAATCCTACCGTGCTGAATTAAACGCCAATATAGAGATGAGTATTCGTTACAAGAAACTGCTCGATTTTTCGGTATCGTCTAGCGCGAATGGTTATGAAATCACGTATAAAAATGGACGTACTGATCTTTTAGATAAAGATGGCGACATCATTAAGATCACCCAAAGCAATGGTCATGCTCTCTACTTTTCTTGGCTCAACGTGGGACAAAATAAGCGCTTAGATAAAGTTTGGGATGACAGAACAACCAAACAGACCGCACTTTTATGGGTTGAGTATATCTCGGTAGGGCGCGTTAATATTTTTACTAATATTGGCAGTACCCATGAAGCTTACTTCAGTCTTACTCTTAGCAATAACAAGCTCGTCAAATGCAATTTACCAGAACAAGCAGGTAGCTATAGTTTCGGTTATGAAAGCATTGGTTCATATACGTTAATCAATGAGGTAAACCATCCTTGTGGCTTGACCGAGCGTTTGAGATATAAGGCTGATGGTATTCGAGTCAACTCAATGACTTACTTACCAGCCGTTACTGCACACGATGTTCTTACCCTTAATTCGCCAGTTATTACCACAACCTACGACAGTGTCGGTACAGATAGCCACAATTTCATGGGTTACGGTGTACGTGGCGGTGAATTAAGTGAAGGGCTTGATAACCTGCTTGAGCGTGGTTACGAATATACTTATCGCGTCCAAAAAATCGAAAATGGCACCGTTGTAACAGCGCAAACATACAATCAATTTCATCTACTCGTTGAAGAAGCTAGACAGGTTAACGGAAACCTTGTTCATTTGAAAAGGCTGGAATACCCAGCGATTGATAATCAACAGTTTTCCGCTCAACCCGCTCAGTATTCTTTGATCAGTAAAGAGGAACAAATCTGGTTTTCTGGATCGGATAGCCAAGTTCAAAGTCGATTATGGGATTACGACGAATATGGCAACATGCTTAAGTTCGTTGATGAGAATGACATCGCAGAACGTTACGAATACTACGCTAAAAATGGAGAGGCAGGTTGTCCCGCATCGCCAACGGGTATGGTGAATTTCGTCAAATCTCGTACGCTCAACAATGGATCAGAACAGAGAGTGATCTCTTATCAATATGCTTCTCTTGAGGGGCTGAATGGCCATCGTGATGTGGTTCTGAGTTTGGAAGAAGACGTCCAACGCTATAGAAGTCATTACGCTTATCAAACTGATACTGGTGAGACTTACTCTTTCGGCCGATTGGCTTCAGTCCAAAATGACATTCTTCATCCTAACGGCACGTATTCTGCTATTTCTCACTATCGTTATGAGTTGGATAGCGATGTCCTTGAAGAACACGAAGAGCTGACCTGTCACGACAATACCAAAACCAATCTTGCGGTTGGGCACTACCTTGATATTGGAGAACTCGCGCGTCATGTCGATTCAGACGGAGTTAGCTGTGCATTTACTTATGATTCGCTTCGTAGAACTACTGAAGAACGGATTGAAGGAAGTGCAGCCCGTTCGTATCAATACATTGTTGATACTGGTATGAGTCGACAAACCCTGTTGCTAACGGATTGCAAAGGCAACTTGTGTGAACAAAGCTGGGACGGTCAAGGGCGCGAACTAGAGGCTAAAGTTGGTAGCTCGGTCGTATGGGCAAAAATGTACGATGCGTTGGGCAGACTCCAAAGTAAGAGTACCTACGATGTACTGCCTGATCGCAATTCCAGATCGGCGCCTGTGGTGTTAACAGAAAGCTATGAATACGATGAGTGGGATCAGGTTAAAGCGACTCTGTTAGCGAATGGAAAACGTCGTGTCGAGTTCAATAATCTCGCCTCACGTAAGAAAACCCAAGGTATTGAAGGTTTGACCATGACGGTCAGTTCTCTGAATAGCTGGGGGCTAGAAGAGAAAAAAGAGCAAGGCATCAACAGTTGGAATTATGAGTACGACTCATGGGGAAGATTGATTAAAGAAACGAATCCTCTCGCTCGATCCAAGCATTACCATTACGACCGTTTTGATCGTGTGATTCGCATGACTCAAGCGAACGGTGTCGATCAAGATATCACTTACGCTGAACATACCGACCAGTCACAAGTTGTAGATCTGAAAATTGGTGGGGTGACTTTAGGGCAACGCGATATTGATGGATTGGGACGACCGCGATCCTTGCGCAGAGGAGCGAGCCCCCAAGCTTCATTGGCGTGGACTTATGCGGATAGCAGCAATATCCCAGAAACTGAAACCAGCATGGCAGCCCCAACAAGGCTATTTACTCGCGATAGCCAATTAGGTGTGCTAAGTGCTAAGTCGTCTGATGGGCAGGCTTCTAGTTACAGTCATGACCCAATATCCGGCTTACCGACAGGGAGTCAGGACAGTGAAGGTAATCAAAGTACCATTACCTACTCGACGAGAGGCTTACCTGAAGCCGAGGTGAATGATGGTCAGTCTCGCTATTACAGCTATTCCGATGGTGGGGTTATCGCTGCAATTGATAGTGACACGGACACTCGCCAGTATGGTTACGATGAACTCGGACGACTAGTGAAGTTGAGTTCAAATTCAACAACGGTTTATTACGAATATGATGAGTTTGATCGAGTGATACTAGAAACATTGATATCGGGCAGTCAAACCCAAGTCACTGAACTCGAATGGGATGAATATAGTCGCGAAGTCAACCGAGCTATAGCTTTGAACGATAATTATATCTTTGAGCAATCACAAGAATATAACGCGTTAGGGCTGCTTAATTCTCGTAAAAAGGAGTGTGCAACTTTAGGTAATCTGACGGAAATCTATACCTATGATGACCTCTCTCAGTTGACTAAAGTCGAGTTCTTCGGCGCGGGCCCACTGAGCGACTGGTCTCAGCCTATGACGTCTATTGATTGGAGCTATGATGAGCTAGGTAACATGCTGACGCAACGCACAGCGACTACTGAATCTGAGGATTTCGCTCGTTACTTTTATGAGTCGGATGACCCTTGCCAGTTGACTCGTATTACTCATTCCCACCCACAACTCGATGGTCAGGTAACAGTGAAATACGACTTGAATGGCAACATGATTCAAGATGCGGATGGTCGAATTCTTGAATATGACAATTTCGATCGATTACAGCGTGTGTTAGCTGATAATACCGAATGGCTCTATCAATATGACAGCAACGACCGACTGTCTACACAACAGTCCGTTTCTGAATCTCGTCACTTTAACTATCTATGGGGTGACCTCGCTTCGATCGAGGAAAATGGCAAACTCACTCAGTATATCTATCACGAAGGAGTGCCTAAATGGTCAGAGATGGACTCGGAAACCACGTTATTGGCCACGGATCAAAATGGTTCGGTAATCGCGTCAAATACGTCGGGTAAAACAGGGTCGATGTACCGTTACTCTCCATATGGGCAACGTGATCAAGCGGGGAATGCAAATGAACAATAAAGACTCGGTATTTATTACCCCACTTAATCGACGTGAGTTCCTGATTAAAATTGGTCAAACCGCAGCGGTGGCTGGTGGTATCTCACTGCTTCCGACTTCGGTTCGTTTGGCGATGGCGCAGTCGATGACCATCTCTCATTCGGATATCGGCTTTAATGGCGAGTGGTTGGATCCTGTCCTACAAGGTTATCATTTAGGCCAAGGCTATCGCGTTTACCAGCCGAAGTTGATGCGCTTCAATGCACCGGACAGTTTGGCCCCTTTCAATGAGGGGGTTCACAATGCTTATGTGTACTGCCATAACGATCCGATTAACTTCACAGACCCAAGCGGACATCTGAATATAAGTAAGATCTTGTTTGGTGCTTTTGGGGTTATCGCGGGTATTGTGGGTATTGCATTGGCGGCACCAACCGGTGGTTCTAGCTTAGTATTGGCGGCGGGTATTATCGGTGGTATTGCTGGGATGACCAGTGGTGCCTTACAAATTGCCTCGGGAGTTATCGATGATGGGGATATCTCTCATAAACTCGATATTGCGACCATTCCATTCGATATCATTGGTGTGGTGAGTGGCGGATATTCAGCCTACAAATCGGTTCAGAACTTACGTTGGGTAAGAGCGGGTGGGGCATTGGAAGATGTCACTCAGCCCGGTCTTGGTTCTCGTTTGATGAACAAGATTAGGCCTTCTGGTGAGTACAATCTTGCGTGGGCCTCTAAAACGAACCCAGCGATGCGAATCGGCAGCTCTAAGGGGCAGGTTATTGCAACTAGAATGACGCAGGGCGGTAAGACGATGACGTACACACCTCCTCCAATTCATGGTGGGTTTACCAAGATTCTTTTTGGACAAGTCAAAGTGGGCGCCCGAGGCTATACCATCTATCAAGGTATAATGACGGCGCGCTCGATTGGTGGTTTAGGTTGGTCATCGGTTAAAACAATACCTGGGCGATTAGATGAAGAAAAGTCTTCAGCGGATACCATGGTTACGGAAGGTCGAAGTGCCAACCCTGCAGCCAAGAAGACGCAAATGTACGCACTCGAAGAGACACGACAACGAATAAAATATGGCAATGAGGTTCAGCAGATGATCCGTCAGTTGCCATTGTCGTAGTCTGATTTATTCTTTTTCTCTAACAGCACAAAGCCAGCTCAATCCTCATTGAACTGGCTTTTTGGCATTCTGTGTAGGCGTTCTCGACCGTTATCCATCAACCATGAGTACTTTCCTTAGATCTAACTTCGTGATCAAAAAAGATCAAAAACAGTTGTTGAAACCGGTTTCAGTCTGTATCTTTACTTTTATTGAAATCGGTTTCAGAGTTGCAATGAGCTCTCTAATCCTGATCTTTTTCACGAATAACTTGTAGCGAGTAATGGTATGAACAACGAATTTCCGAACGATTTTTTATGGGGCGGTGCAGTAGCAGCGCATCAGCTAGAAGGCGGCTGGGATGCGAATGGTAAAGGTGTCAGTGTTGTTGATGTATTAACAGCGGGCGCTCATGGTGTACAACGTCGAATCACCGATGGCGTGATTGATGGCGAAAACTACCCCAACCAAGTCGCTGTTGATTTCTACCATCGATACAAAGAAGACATTAAGTTATTCGCTGAAATGGGCTTTAAGTGTTTCCGTACCAGTATCGCTTGGACGCGTATTTTCCCTAATGGCGATGATGCCGAGCCGTGTGAAGCGGGATTAGCGTTTTATGATGATTTGTTTGATGAGCTGTTGAAATACGATATTCAGCCAGTAGTGACGCTGAGCCATTTTGAAATGCCTTACCACTTAGCCAAAGAATACGGCGGTTGGATGAACCGTAAAGTGATCGATTTCTTCGTTAAGTATTCGGGCACAGTGATGGAACGCTACCAGCACAAGGTGAAGTATTGGATGACGTTCAATGAGATAAATAACCAGATGAATACTTCGGCAGATATCTTTGGCTGGTTATGCTCTGGCGTGAAGTTCCCACAATGTGAAAAGCCGCAAGAGGCGATGTATCAAGCGGTTCACCACCAGTTTGTGGCAAGTGCTTTAGTGGTTAAGAAAGGTCACGAAATTAACCCAGATCTTCAAATCGGTGCAATGTGTGCGATGGTGCCTTTCTACCCTCGTTCTTCAAAGCCAGAAGATATCATGGTGGCACAGCAAGCGATGCGTGATCGTTACTTCTTCTCGGATGTGATGGTTCGTGGTCACTACCCAAATTACGCCAAGCGTGACTGGGCAATCAAAGGCTTCAACATTGAGATGAAGCCAGAAGATGAGCAGATCCTAAAAGAAGGTAAGGCCGATTACTTAGGCTTTAGCTACTACATGTCGAATACTTTGGATTCTTCTTCGCATCAGTCAACTGAAGAAGCGATGGACGGCGGTCATGAAAACTCGGTCGATAACCCGTTCATCCAGTCTAGTGATTGGGGCTGGCCAATTGATCCAACGGGTTTACGTTTCTGTTTAGCGTCTCTGTATGAACGTTATGAAGTGCCATTGTTCATCGTTGAAAACGGTTTTGGTGCGGTTGATACTATTGAAGAAGATGGCAGCATTAATGACGATTACCGCATCGCTTACCTTGGCGACCACATCAAAGAGATGAAAAAAGCCGTTGCGATCGACGGTGTTGATTTGATGGGTTACACCCCTTGGGGCTGTATCGACTTAGTTTCATTCACCACGGGCGAGATGAAAAAACGCTACGGATTCATTTACGTAGATAAGCACAACGATCAATCTGGCTCACTAGAACGCAAACGCAAGAAGTCGTTCGAGTGGTATAAAGGCGTGATTGCATCTAACGGTGCCACTATTTAGAATGCATTTCCCAGCGCAGTTATGTGAACTGTGAGCTGTCATTTTGCAATGAATTAGTCGGCCTATGTCGGCTAATTTTTTATAAAGGAAAAGAAGCGAATGGTAACCATGCTTGACGTCGCAAACCGCGCAGGTGTATCTAAATCGACTGTTTCTCGTGTCTTAAATGGCAAGAACATCGTGCGCCCAGATGTGGTGAAAAAGGTATTCGATGCGATTCAAGAAACAGGTTATCGACCGAACTTGTTGGCCCAGCAATTGGCGACCAAGAAGACCAATTTCATCGGCTTTGTAATCACTAATGAGTTGTTCAATGGCCCTTACTTTTCTTCCTTGATGTATCACGCGGCTTCTTATAGCGAAAAGTCGAATCACCAATTGGTGATCACCGATGGCAAACACAGTGCTGAAGACGAAGTAAAGGCGATCAACTTCCTGCTGGATATGAAGTGCGCGGGCATCATCATCTATCCGCAATGCTTAACCGAAAGCGAGATTGCAAAGATCATCGAAAGCACTGACACACCTATTCTGGTACTCAACCGAGAAATGCCGTCGAAGCCCAATCATGCTATCACCACCGACCACTATCAGAGCGCTTGTTTGATGGTTGAACACATCATCGAGCAAGGCCATACAGACATTGCTGTGATTCGAGGAAAAGCCGGTTCTTCGACTGATGAGTTGCGTTACCAAGCTTATCAAGATGTCTTAACTAAACAGGGTATTACATTGGATGAGTCCAAGGTTGTTCGAGGTGATTGGACGATGGAGAGCGGTTATCACACGGCTCAGGCTCTGGTAAAAAGCAAAACCACGTTCACTGCTATCTTGTCTGAAAACGATGATATGGCGATTGGTGCGATTAAGGCGTTAACTGAACTTGGGTACTCATTGCCTCAAGATGTTTCTATTGTCGGCTTTGATAACAGCAAAGTGGGGGCGTTTTTAACGCCAAGCTTAACGTCTGTGAGTGTGCCATTAGAGCAGATGACCCAAAAAGCGATCCTACAAATTGTCGGTGAAACGGAGCAAGCGACCACCATCAATACCACCGGCAGTTTGGTGCTACGTGATTCGATAGCGAAGCTAAATTAGCACTGTTCGAATTTCATATTTTACCTACAAAAAGTGACGAGCTGCGCATCTCTTAAACCAAGCTTAAACACTCCTTATTCACCGTTATTTAGATGTGCGATATTGCGTTTTTTGGTCGATGAATTGACCACCATTAGTTAAGTAATGTGAAGCTAGATAAGTAATATGAAAATAGCTAAGTGATGTGAGAACAGGTAAGTAACGTGAAAACAGAAAAACAAAAAATGCTCGCAGGCGAACCTTATCAGGCTTGGGATAAAGAGCTTTATGCCGCTCGTATCGAGTGTCGTAAGGTACTTCAAAAACTCAATAACAGTATTCCTGACACACCCGAATGGGAAGCAGCAACGCAAGAGCTGATTCCGGGCTGTGAAAATGCGCATTTAGAACCTCCATTTCGTTGTGATTACGGCTCGAATATCAAGCTGGGCAAGAACTTCTACGCTAACTTTAACTGCGTGATTTTGGATGTGGCTGAAGTGACCATTGGTGATAATGTGCTGCTTGGTCCGAACGTTCAAATCCTGACCGCAGGTCATCCACTCGATGTGAAAGGCCGAGTTGAAGAGGGTGTTGAGTTTGGCACACCGATTAACGTCGGCGACAATGTTTGGCTTGGCGGCGGTGTAATCATCTGCCCGGGTGTAACCATTGGCGAAAACAGCGTGATTGGCGCAGGCAGTGTGGTGACCAAAGACATCCCAGCCAATGTGGTTGCAGTCGGTAATCCATGTAAAGTGCTGAAAGCGATCGATAACGGACAATAATCAGATTTAAATGACAAAGCCCGAACCTAGGTTCGGGCTTTGTTTTTTCTATTCTTGCTAGATGCTAGATGCTAGATGCTAGATGCTAGATGCTAGATGGAACAGCTTGTTGTGCTTGCTTCTTATCTAACGCACCACTGAATCGAGTCAGAACAAGAGCGATCAGAACGATCACAGCACCTACCCAAGGGGTGTTCATTAATCCAGATTTCGCGACAATCAAACCACCGCCCCATGAGCCTAATGCGATACCGACGTTGAAGGCTGCAATGTTCAACCCAGAAGCGACATCGACTGCGTCTGGTGTGTATTTCTCAGCCAGTTTCACAACATACACTTGTAGCCCCGGAACGTTACCGAATGCGAATGCACCCCAAACCAAAATGGTAGCAACAGCTGCGTAAGGGTTTACTGCGGTAAAGTTGAATACCACCAGTACTGCGGCTAAACCAGAGAAGATAACGGTCAACGCTTTAATCGGGCCCATCTTGTCGGCCATTTTTCCGCCCCAGATGTTACCTACCGCCACTGACACACCGTAAACCAACATGATGAGACTGATAGAGCTCGAATCAAACCCTGATACATTTTCCAGTATTGGAGCAAGGAACGTAAACGCTGTGAACGTACCGCCATAACCTAGTGCTGTGATAGCGTAAACCAACAGTAAGCGTGGTTGAGTTAGAACCTTTAGTTGTGCCGAAATCTTCGCCGCAGGTGGTTGCTTAAGGTTGCTTGGAACCAAGATAGCACTACCGATAAGAGCAATAAGACCAAGCAGAGCAACGATCAAGAAGGTCGCTTGCCATCCAAAGGTTTGGCCGATATAAGTGCCCAGTGGTACTCCAGTTACCAATGCAACCGTTAAACCCGTAAACATGATCGCAATGGCACTGGCTGCTTTATCTTTTGAAACCAAACCTGTCGCGATGGTCGATCCGATCGAGAAGAACACACCATGGGCAAGGCCGGTCAAAATTCGTGCGGCGATCAGCGTGTTATAGCCTGGAGCTTGCCACGCCAATAAGTTACCAATGACAAACAATGCCATCACGGTCAGCAGCACCGCTTTACGATTCCATTTTCCGGTTAATGCCGTTAATACTGGTGCGCCAATAGCAACGCCAAGCGCGTATAAACTGACTAATAGGCCTGCCGATGGCAGAGATACATTCAAGTCGCTCGCCATGGTAGGAATCAAGCCTACGATGACAAATTCTGTGGTTCCGATGGCAAAGGCGCTGAGCGTCAATGCAAGTAATGCTAATGGCATAATCATCTCTCTTACTGTTCTTTGTTAAATACCGAGCGCGATAAAATGGGGCAGCTTGTGACTGCAATAGGAGCGCTTCGTTTGATGGCGAGGATTATCTAGCAATATATATTTGTGATAAATGACGTTATTAACAAATAATCTTTGTTAAATTTGCAATAATTGAAGAGTTAGCCGATCATTGGATTAAGCTGATGAGATCGAAAAGACATAGATGATTTGAGCTGTGATGAGCACAAGCGAGATGACATTAAACAAAATGAAGATAGCGAAGGAGCCTTATGTTAACCCGTTCAGATGATTTAGAAATGGTACTCACCGTTGTCGATGCTGGTGGTTTTTCTGCGGCGGCAGAGGCGTTGGATGTGCAGGTCGCCAAGGTGTCTCGTTCGGTGAGTAAGGTTGAGTCGCAACTCGGCGTCTCAATATTCAACCGAACAACGAGACGCGTGGAATTGACGGAGGAAGGGCGGCAGTTTGTCGATTCAGTCAGGGTGGGATTACAGATGATCCAGAGCGCGGAAGAAGAAATCGTGTCGCGCGGTGAGTTGCCAAAAGGTCGTTTAAGAGTCGATGCCGCCAGTCCATTCGTATTCCATCAGCTAGTGCCGTTGGTGCAGTCATTCAAAGAGGCTTACCCAGACATTGAGTTGGAACTCACTTCCAACGAAGGCTTTGTTGATCTTCTAGAAAAGAGAACCGATGTTGCGATTCGAATCGGTAAGTTGTCCGATTCAACACTGCACGCTCGCCCTTTAGGAAAAAGTTTACTCCATATTGTGGCGTCACCTGATTATCTCGCTAAGCGTGGGCTACCCACCAAACCTGAAGATTTGAGCTCGCATCAAATTGTGGGATTTGCGGGTAACAAAGTGCTTAACCATTGGCCTTTACCAAACCAAAGTGATGTCGCGCCTACCGTGACAGCCAGTAATGGTGAAACCGTGCGTCAACTAGTCTTAGCTGGAAATGGGATTGCTTGTTTATCGGGGTTTATGGTGCAGGAAGATATTGCTGCGGGTCGCCTAGTCCCTATTCTGGAACAAGACAAACTTGCCAACACAGACCGAGAGCGAGTGAATGCGGTTTATTACAAGTCGTCCTCCGTCTCTAAACGTATCTCGGCGTTTATTGATTTTATTCAGCCCCGTTTGAGCTTGTAGGGAAGAATGAAACACTCTTTAGTAGCACACAGCCAAATCGTTATTTGAATCGTTTGAGAGCGGGTATTCGTATCAATGTTTAGAGAGCACATATTGTTGTATTGAGATTCGATAGGTAGATGTGATCTCAATAGCGTTTACTGACTTTCAGTGTTTAAAACCCACCCGCCCAAGCATCGAAGTCATCAATATTGTCGAGTTCTTGCTGGCTTCTTGGCGCAGGGTAATAAGGCAAGGCTAACCTTTGAACGGAAGGTTGCAGTTCCCAATAGGGCGTAATCTTGAGTCGGGTTAACTCATCGTTGAGGCGCACAAACATATAGTAGCCATCGGCATGGGTATTGGCGTAACTCGCGATAGTTGCGATATCACCGGAAGGTAATTTTACGTCTCGACCGAGTGGATAGAGTTGGTGCAATGCGAAACTCACTTTGGGATCTTCAAGTTTGCCTTGCTTAAAGCGTTCTAATCCGATGGCGGTTGAAGTGGTGCGCGGCTTCCACCCTGTGAGGAACAATCCACTCAGGTTATCTTGGAATGGCTTGCCCTTTCTACTGCCTTCATTGGTAATGAATTGAACCGTCAGCGTGTCTCCAGATTCTTGCAGAATTTCTAAAAACTGTTCACCAGTGCGATCGACCAAAAGCTTCATAATATCCAGCTACCATCAAGAATGAGAGACGATAAAGGGTACTACTTTAGGTCGGCTTTTGATAGGAAAGGCGTTAGTGCAGAGAGATGAATAAGAAGGATTTGAAAGCCAGTGAGAGGGAGCTTTTGATGCGCAAAAATGAAAACGCCGATAGCTTTCATACTTTCGGCGTTTAAGGTGTATTAGCAATTGAGCTAGACTGATTGCTGCATTTTTAGTCGCGTTAGCTCAATTCGTCTTGCACGTATTGAAGGCAAAACGACTGAGCATGTTCATCTACAGATACTTGCTCGTTGCTTCTTAATTCTAGGTAAAGCTTTACTGCTTGGTTTAAAGCGGGAATCAACGCATCACGTTCTGGCATTGAAACGGTTTTTGCGAGTTCTTGTGCAAATTCTGGCAAGCGTGCTTCAATCTTTCTCACGCCAGAGGGCGTTAAACCCGCTTGCTTTAGTGCCAGTGGAGACAATACGTTTTGACGCAGGAATGATAAGAATTCAATGGTCTCAAAGTATTCGCCACGAGCAATTTTTGTTGCAGCATAGTGAGTCCAGATCCAGAAACGATCTTCAATCCATTGCGGGTTTGGCTGAGGGTAATCTGGTTCTGCTGTACAGAATACGTCGGTTAATAAGCTGTCTCGCTCCCACAACACGTGGTTGTTATCG
The DNA here is from genome assembly GCF_963872585.1 of Vibrio sp. 10N.222.47.A9. NCBI lineage: Bacteria > Pseudomonadati > Pseudomonadota > Gammaproteobacteria > Vibrionales > Vibrionaceae > Vibrio > Vibrio sp. 10N.222.47.A9. Next base: position 29,709 of record NZ_CAWNBB010000104.1, read on the forward strand.
ACTCGTGCTGCTGCGTCTGGTAGGGAGACGAATTTGAAATCGACGTGCACTGGCTCAGGACCGAATATTGACACAATTAAACGTGGCTCACCTACGTGTTCACCCGTGAAGGCTGCGACCTTGCCACCGATCTGGTCAAGGATGCTGAATCGTTCTTGCATCACAGCGGTGTAGTCGGCTGGGTTTACCGCGATAACAAAATCTAAGTCGCTGTATTTGTCCATAGAGTCAGAACCAAAAGAACCACTTGCGGCAATACCACAGATTCGAGGATCTTGAGACAGGACATCAATCACTTTGATAAGAAGTGCTTTGTGAGGTGCTGGAAGAGTACTTGGGAAGTTCATATTTTACCTATCTTAAAAAGTTAGGACTGCATTACAGTTAGTGCGGTAAAATCAACGCAGCATTATAGAGTGTCAATGTCGGCTTATATTGTCAATAGAATATAAGCCGAATAAGTTTAGAGAACATTAGAAGCTATTATCTGACTGTGTAGCTAAGGCTTTCTAACGCTTACGTAAGTAATGCGTTTGCACTATCTCATCAAGGTACGTCGTGACGTCTTTCAATGTAAAATCGACGGGAGATACTAAGTCACCAAATAACGGAGACCCACCACCAAGTAAGACTGGAATGGTCGAGATGATCAGCTCATCAATCATGTCTTCTTTCATGAAGTTTTGAATGGTAATTCCGCCATCAATGTACAAGTTATTTAGGCCTTTGTTATTCAAATCCTCGACAATCTGTTTAAGCTCACCCTTCATCAAAAATACTTTACCTTCAAGTTCTTGAGGTGCTTCATTTAAAGTGTTGCTCAGTACATAGACTGGCTTGCTGTAAGGCCAATCGATACCAAAACTCAACACCATGTCCATTGTATTACGCCCCATGACCAGTGCATCGATACGATCGGTGTGGGCGTTGTAACCCATGTCGTCACCGTCTGGATTTGGAATCGCTTGCAGCCAATCTAAGCCGCCTTGTTTGTCTGCAATGTAACCGTCAAGACTGGTTGCGATGAATACAATATTTGACATTTTTAACTCCGATATCGATGAGAAACTTGGCATCTACACGGTAATAAATTAAAATATTCTACAGTGTAGAAATAAAGTTTAAGAGGTGACGGTATGACTGTCAAGGATCAGAAACGAGGTCGACCAAAGAGTGGATCAAGCCAACTCAGCGCACAGAGAATTCTCACTATTGCCAAAAGCATGATGCGAGAGAGTGGCAAAGTGCCAAGTATTCGAGGGTTGGCGACGGAACTCGGGGTCGATGCGATGGCCATATACCATTACTTCAAAAACAAAAACGATCTGCTTGAGGCAATCACGGTTTCCTTGATTGAAGAAGTGGCACAGCCAGAGCTGAATCATGACTGGCGAGATAACCTTTATCGGCTCAGTGTGAGTTACTTGTCGATGCTCAACGAATATAGAGGCTTGTTAGAGACCTTATTGACCATGAAATCCCTCGGGCCAATGGAAGTATTTAGTGAACGTTTTGAAGCGGTGTTGAGCCAGTTTGCGTTAACCGAAGAGCAAACCAAAAATGCGTTGGACTTGCTGGTGGATTATTTACACGGCTACGCTTTGGCGTTGAACTGTAACCCAGACCGAACTGAACTCACTATTGAAATGGTCGAAAAGCCGCTGAGTTTATACTGTTTGGCACTCACTCAACTTAAGTGATCTGTAGGCAATTTACTGACTTTAAATTTATACTGGATAATTACCTATAAATTTCAGGCTTTAGCAGTAATAATCAATGAATAGATCGGAATAGCTTGTTCATTGAAAAGCTGTACGGAAAGTTTCTAAAGACGCATCGTGAAAAGGAAGTCAGATACATGCCTGTGCTCCAACGCATCAGCTTAACGTTAATCTTAATCGCCGTTTTAGGTGGGTGTTCTTCACTTCCTGAAGGCATCGATCATCCAACAGAACCGCCAACCTCTCCTGCACCTAGTTCTTTATCGGTTCTAACCAATGAATTTCAGCCTGAAGCTTTAGAGCAAGGCACCACCGCGGTTCGTCTGCAAGAGTCTGGTTGGGATGCTTTGGCACAGCGATTAGCACTGGTCGAAAGTGCCGAGCACACCATCGACATTCAATATTACATCTGGAACTCTGACGAATCGGGCAGCTATCTCGCTAGCCGTTTGTTAGCCGCGGCTGAGCGTGGTGTGAAGGTGCGCGTAATGTTGGATGATATCAACCTCAACGAACGTGAAGGTTTGCTGTCGGCACTGGATGCGCACCCGAACGTCGAGATTCGTATCTTCAATCCAACACCAACACGCCGCGGTTTCAGTAAATGGCTGAGCTTTGTCGGCGACTTTTCTCGTTTAAATCGCCGTATGCACAATAAGTCGTTTACCGTCGATGGTACTTTGTCTGTGGTGGGTGGACGTAATATTGGTGATGAATACTTCGACCTTTCTGATGAAATCAATTTCCGAGACCGCGATGTATTAGTCATGGGCTCGGTAGTTAACACCATCCAAACCAGTTTTGTTGAATACTGGAACAGCCGTTGGTCTTACCCTGTCGATATGCTGGGTGATGACGAGCAACCTGATCTCTCGAAGATAGATAATATTGTCGTTCCGCATTATCAAAATTATCCTGAATTACCATTAGATCGTAAGGCTTCTGATAGCTTACTGAAAGAGGTGATTGGTGAGATGACTTGGGTGAATGCGCGTTTTGTTTATGATCAACCCGTCCCTGATGACTCCGATAATACTGATGAACCAAAAGCGACCGCGATTCTTCTAGGTAAGTTAGCGAGCGAATCGAAACAAGAGATCTTATTGGAATCCGCTTACCTTGTATTCGATGATGGTCAGCTTGAAGAGTGGCAGTTATTGAATAACAAGGGCGTTGAGATAAAAGCGCTAACTAACTCTATGGCGTCTAATGATCTGGTGACTAATCACTCCGCTTATGCAGGCAGACGTTACGACATGTTGGAGCATGGTATCGATCTGTTTGAGCTAAAACCAGAATCTAAGCTGTGTGAAGCATCGACGCAAGACGCGTCTAAATGTGCGCCTGAGACGGCCTATGGCTTGCACGCAAAATCAGTCGTATTCGACCGCAGCATCGCGAGCATCGGTTCATTTAACTTCAACTTGCGTTCTACCTACCTCAATACTGAATCGGTTTTGATCATCGAGAATAAAGAGATTGCTGAAACGTTAGCAAAAACTATTGAGCAAGCAATGAGTGACGACAATAGCTGGCGTTTGGAACTGGAAGACGGTGATGTGTATTGGTATTCAGGCGATCAAAGCTGGGACAGCGAACCAGAAACGGGTAAGTGGGAACGAATGCAGTCAGGCTTTTTGCAATTGCTACCGATTGAGAAATATCTGTAAGCTAGCCGCCTCCGGATAAATAAAAATGTCAGCGTATATTACGCTGACATTTTTGTTTGTGCTGTTGTTTGCTGTGGTTTGTTGCAAGCTCTTAACGGCTTAACGGCTTAACGGCTTAACGGCTTAACGCTTGGTCAGCTGCTTGCTGTTCAAGTAAGGCAGGATATGCGGGCGAGATTCGCCAGACAGCTTTTGCGTGATCTGCTGTGACCAACTGCTCTGTTTTTGGTTGCTTGAACGGCTTGCGTAGTAGCTTTGCATTGAATCATCGTAGCTGGCAATTTCATCTAGGCTCAGCGGATGGTATTGGTTTTCGTGCATCACCACATGAGCAGGGAGGCGAGGCTTCACCTCTGGTTGCTGTGCCGGATGACCTAAGCACATTCCGAACAACACTGCGGTATGTTGTGGTAGTTCTAACAGTTCATCGACTTGTTGTGCGCTGTTACGCAGCCCGCCAATGTACACGCCACCTAAACCTAGAGACTCAGCTGCCAGCATGCAGTTTTGCGCCATGATGCCAGAATCTACCGCGCCAATCAGGGTCAGTTCAGTAAAGTCGGTTTTCACTTCAGGGTTGATTTGATCGTGGCGTTGATAGTCGATACAGAACACTAAAAACTCAGCCGCATTCTCAACGTAAGCTTGGTTACCTGCGTATTCAGCTAACAGTTTGCGCTTCTCTGTGTCTGTCACTCTCACGATAGAAACAGCTTGCAGTAAGCTCGATGATGAAGCCGCGAGACCAGCCTGAATAATCACATCAAGTTGTGCTTTTTCAATCGGTTGATTTGTATATTGACGAATGGAGCGGTGCCCCAGAATAGTTTCAATCGTGCTGTTCATAACTCTCAGACAGTCCTTGTGATGATGGCGTAGAGAATCACAATAACGACAATTACCATGAGCGTAAAGGGTGTTCGAGCCTTTCTGGTTGACATATTTCAGCAGCGTCAGCCCAGTTTTTGAGATTCTATTTATAATCGATTAATGCCAGCTGCTATGCCGCTGGCATTTTATTATTGAGCGAAACTTGCTTCGAAATAGGCACTAAATGATAAAAACTGTCGGATAAAATAGGGCATACTGGACTCAATATATAAACCCAAGAAAGTAACCACGCGCATGAATCCAATCTGCCTCAACGACCCTTTTTTTCTTCCTAATGGCCAAGTGATCAAAAATCGCCTGTTCAAATCGGCAATGAGTGAACAGCTAGGTGATAAACATCATAACCCTAAGCAAGGTTTAGTCACGCTTTACCAGCGTTGGGCTCAAGGAGGAATTGGCCTATCCATGACGGGCAACGTGATGGTCGATAGAGGTGCGCTTGGTGAACCTAAAAACGTGGTGTTAGATGAGCAAAGTGACTTAAGCGTATTTCGTGAGTGGGCGAAGGCTGGAACACAAAATGGTTCGCAGATATGGATGCAATTGAACCACCCAGGAAAGCAAATCCCTAAATTCTTATGTGATAGCCCGGTTGCTCCTTCGGCTATCTCTTTAGAGCGTGGATTAGAAAAAGGTTTCAATACGCCACGAGCTCTGACTGAGACGGAAATAATCGCAATCATTGATAAATTTTCGCTGAGTGCAAAGCTTGCAAAACAAGCAGGCTTTACTGGCGTGCAGATTCACGGTGCTCATGGTTATCTCGTGAGTCAGTTTTTGTCTTCGAGACACAATCAACGCCAAGACAAATGGGGTGGCTCACTCGAAAACAGACTTCGTTTCGTGCTTGAGGTTTATCGCGCGATTCGAAAAGAGGTCGGTGAAGATTTCCCTGTCGGAATTAAGCTCAACAGCGCTGACTTTATGAAAGGTGGCTTCACTGAAGAAGAGTCGATGCAGGTTGTTCAAACACTGAGTGATAACGGTATCGACCTGATTGAGATCTCTGGCGGCACCTATGAAAGTCCATCAATGATGGGTTCAAAGAGCAAAGCTGAACCAATCAAGGCCAGCACGGTAAAACGTGAAGCGTATTTTATGGATTACATGGTGAAGGCGAGAAAACTCGTCAGCACTCCGCTGGTGGTCACGGGTGGTTTTCGAACTGCGCAAGCAATGAATGAAGCATTAAACTCCTCGGCGACCGATTTTATTGGTATTGCGCGCACAATGGCGGTTGATCCTGATTTCCCAAACAAGTTAATTGAAAACCCTAGCCACGGCATGCCGCTAACGGTGCCAACCACAGGAAAACCCGCATTAGACAAAGTGGCGATGGTCGGGCTGGTTTGGTATGAACATCAGATGTGGCGCATTGCTTCTGGCAAGAATACCGACCCTAAACTAAGCGCACTCGGTGTGGTGTTAAAAACAATTTTCAGCGCTGGCTGGCACGCTTTCAAAAAGCGCAGAGCGTAAGCAGTCATGGATTGTTAAAGCAGAACTTTGAGGAATTGAAGTTCTGCTTTTTTGTTTGTCTCTTTTTAAATTCTCGATAAATACATCGTAGAGCACCCTCAGCCAGCTTAGCTGTGGTACTAATCTAATACCAACATGAGTATCGGTTATAGTGTTCATAAGTGGAAAATCAGAGTAGACCAACTAGGATGAATTACATTAAATCCGGTAATTAATTCAACAACATGGTAGTGCTATGAAGAAAATAACCCTTTTATCTGTCGCGATCTTATCCAGCCTCTCTTTCTCATCTTTTGCTAAAGATTGTGATCCTAATTTACTGCCTTCTTGGAAGGACAGCGAGAGCAAATCCGCTATCGTCGACTTTGTTGGGCAAGCCACCAAAGCTGAATCCGATACGTTCGTTGCGGTAGCCGATCGCATCGCCGTGTTCGATAATGACGGTACGCTTTGGTCGGAAAAGCCTTACTACTTCCAACTGGCTTTTGCGTTAGACCGTGTAAAAGAGATGGCACCAGAGCACCCTGAATGGAAAACGGAAGCCCCTTTTAAGTTTGTGCTTGAAGATGATATCGAGAGCGTTCTTGGCAGCGGTGAAGAAGGGTTATTGAAAATCATTATGGCGACACATTCTGGTATGACTGTTGAGCAATACCAACAAGACGTTGAGCAATGGTTAGAGATAGCAAAAGACGAGCGCTTCAATAAAGCGTACACAGACCTAACTTACCAACCAATGAAAGAGATGCTGACCTACCTGCAAGAGAATGACTTTAAGACTTATATTGTGTCGGGCGGAGGCGTTGACTTCATGAGGGCCTGGGCTCCGCAAGCTTACAATATTCCTACAGAGCAAACCATCGGTAGTGCGCTTAAATACAACTACAGCTACAACGATGGCAAACCAACGGTGACCAAAGACTCGTCGATTTTGACCATTGATGACAAAGCCGGAAAGGTCACTAACATTCAGCATATTATCGGTAAGAAGCCTATTCTAGCGGTAGGTAACTCAGACGGTGACCAAGCGATGATGCAATGGGCAACGAGCCAACCCAACGCTATGGCGATGATTGTTCATCACACTGATGCTGAGCGCGAGTGGCAGTACGATCGTAAGTCTCATGTTGGCAAGCTTGATAAAGCGCTAGATGAGGCGAATTCCAGAGAGGATTGGACACTGATCGACATGAAATCAGATTGGTGTGAGGTGTACTAACGCCTAGTTTTTCTTTGGTAAAAAACACAAAGGCTCGAATTTTTAATTCGAGCCTTTTTTTGTGAAACAGCGAAGGCTTTGTCTCATTTTAAGCAAGAACGTACTATAAATTTTCAACGCATGACGGTTTAATCGGATAGTCGGAAATTAAAGGAATAAAAATATGAAAACGATCGGTTTGCTCGGTGGTATGAGTTGGGAGTCGACAGTGAGCTACTACAAATCCATCAACGAGGGTGTGAAAGCTACCCTTGGCGGGCTCAATTCTGCAAAGGTTTGTATGTACAGCGTGAACTTCGATGAGATTGAAAAGCTACAGCACCAAGGTCGTTGGGCTGAGACGGCTGACATCTTATCGGACGCGGCTTTATCGGTAGAGAAGGGCGGAGCGGACTTCATCCTGATCTGTACCAATACCATGCATAAGGTCGTTCCTGAGATCGAAGAGAAAATCACGATTCCTATCTTACATATCGCAGATACCACGGCGCAGAAGCTGCTTGAACAGGGCGTAAAGAAAGTCGGATTACTCGGCACGGCTTTCACGATGGAACAAGATTTCTATAAAGGACGCCTGACTAACAAATTCGGTATCGATGTGGTGATTCCTGATGAGGACGACCGAGAGAAAGTGCACAACATCATTTATCAAGAGCTGTGCCGAGGCGAAGTAAAAGAAGAATCTCGAGCTGTCTATCGTCAAATCATTGATAAGCTAAGCCAACAAGGTGCGGAAGCCGTTATTCTGGGGTGCACTGAAATCGCCCTACTGATTCAGCAGCAACACACTGATGTTCCTCTGTTTGATACCACTGCTATCCATGCAGAAGCTGCAGTACGTTTGGCGACGAGCGATTAACTTCTAGCTCTTATTCTTAGCTCCATAGCAGTCCTCTTTTAGTTTTTGTGCGATTTTTATTCAGTTGAGTGAAAGTTTTTTGTACAAAAGCGGGTCGTTAATTAATGAAGCGATGCTTTGTTCATTAACTAAGGCTTTATCGGCAGGTAAGGCTTTAGTTAATGACTGAGGTATCCGCGCTTTTAAGCACTATGCTTTAGTCATGACTAAAAGAGGATTAATTATGAAATGGCTTATCTTATCTGTAACGCTATTGTTCGTGGCAGGATGCCAATCGACAGGCTCTGACACGTCTTCACATGATCAAATGAATCGAGTTCATTCTGGTGGTTGTAGCAGCTAATCCTTTTTTGAAAATACTTTTTAGCTGCTGTTATTATCATTTCTGTCACTGTTCTTATAAAGAACTCACTTCTACAAAGCCTTGCGATTACGTGAGGCTTTCTTCTATGTAAAACAACGCATCCCTGCCGATTTATGTTGTAAATTTGTGAATCTGAACTGTCTATATTCTAGGCTGTGTACTGGATCTCATTTGTTATTTGAGTCCCTTGCTAAGGTAAATAATGAATGTGTACTACCAATCACTTTACTTAACTTAAGAGGTTTCTATGCTAGGTGAAAATCACTCTCTTGTTCACGAATTTCCTGAAATGAAAGACAAAATTGCTGAGCTTGCTAAAACTGACGATGGCTTTGCAGCAGATATGAAGACATACGACAACCTTGATAAAGAGATTCGTAAACTAGAGCTGAAAGATTCACCCATTGATGACGGCTCGATGCACCAATTGAAACATGATCGTTCTGAGCTTAAAGATTTACTGCATGCTCGTTTAACGGGCTAGTGAGTTGGTAATTTTTCTGACTATCTAAATGGCGAATTACAGACTTAGACAAAAACTCCTTCGGGAGTTTTTTTTCGTTTTGGCTCAATCACTTCTTCACAATTCAACTGAGTTAATACGTTGTATTGTTATGTGAATGACGCATAATGAGGGTTACTGGTACACGATTTTTAAGATTTTATTGGTAATCTCATGAATATTGAACACCTCAAATTGTTTGTTCGTTTAGCTTCCACACATAACATCAGCATGGCTGGGCAAGAGCTTGGTTTATCTCCTGCTGTTGCAAGCTCGCACATCAGTAAACTGGAAGACAATTTAGGCGTTCGCTTGGTCCACAGAACCACTCGTAAGGTCTCTTTAACCGAAGAGGGGGAAGCATTCTTACCCCATGCTGAAGAAGTGCTATCGAGTGTGGATGCTGCCAAATCGGCGGTCGGTGTGGGTTGTGACTCTCCAACCGGAACGCTGCGAGTTACCGCATCTGCGTCTTTTGGGCGTTTGCATCTTGTGCCTGCTTTACCTGGATTCTTAGAACGCTACCCTGGGTTAAAAGTCGATCTCAGACTATCAGATTCGATGGTGGATGTTGTTGAGGGTGGCTTTGATATCGCGATTCGTATCTCGGAGCTGAAAGACTCGACACTGATTGCCCGAAAACTTGCGACAGACAAACGTATTGTGTGCGCATCGCCTGATTACTTAATCAAACATGGTAAGCCAGCTACACCTCGAGATCTTAATGATCATCAGTGTATTAGCTTGATTGGTTTAGAAAACTGGACCTTCAATACTGAAAGCGGGCCTAAGACGATTAAGGCATCTGGGTCGTTCAGGGCAGATAACGGTGAAGCACTGCGAGACGCAGCCTCTGGTGGTATGGGTATCACGGTGACGTCGAATTGGTGTGCCTATGAACAACTGAAAAGCGGTCAGCTGGTTCAAATATTAGAAGATTACCCATTAACCTCAGAGCCTGCGATTTGGGCTGTGTACCCAAGCACAAGGTTACTTGCACCAAAGGTGAGAGCCTTCATTGACTACTTCTCTGAATATTATGGTAATCCACCGTATTGGGAATAAAAGTAGAGACAAACGTTGTACGAAAAAGCCCTGCGTTTCTAAGTTAATTTATTAGAAACGCAGGGCTTTTTTATTGAGACTTGCAAATTAACTCAGTACGAGTCGTCGCAATTAAGAAAGTGTTGCTTTGATGATCTCTTCAATTTTAGCGACAACTTGCTGTGATTTATCGCCGTAAATCGCATCTGGGTGCGGGTTCGCAAACGTGTTGTTGTCGTTATCAAAGTATTGACCACCTGCTTGTGCGAACTCATCAGACAATGATGCGCGAACCAGAATATCAGAACCGATACTTAGGTCTCCGCCTGCAATGCCATAAGCGTCTTTCACCATCTTGCTGCCTAGTAACGAAGCTGGGTTGACCGCAACCACCATTGGCCCTGTAGAACCTAACTCTTTTGCCATCTCGCGAGTCCACATAGTGATCGCAAGCTTGCTTTGTGCGTAAGCGTCGCCATCAGACATTGGCTTCTTGCCTTCTAGCGCTTCGATGTTCACTGCTGCTTGTGCTGCTGAAGACAGGTTCACCACTCGGCTAGATGCACCGAGTACAGGTAGTAGACGTTTAGTCAGGTGGTATGGTGAAATAGTATTCACAACAAAACGAACATCTAAACCGTCTTTAGTGATTGGGTTCGGAGTGTTGAACACACCTGCGTTGTTTATCAGTACATCAATCTTATCGTGCTCAGCAATTATTTCGTCAGCCAACGCATCCACATCAGCCAAAACAGACAAGTCTGCTACATAACTTTGAATTTTCGCTTCAGTCGAGAGAGTCACAAGCTGTTGCTCAACGTCTTTGAGTTTGCTTGGGTTGCGTCCATGCAATAAAACGTGGTGGCCTTGTTGAACAAGTACTTTTGCCGTTTCGAAGCCGATACCATCGGTAGAGCCTGTGAGCAGAATAACTTTTTGCATGGAATAGATTCCTTATTAAAGCGCTGACATGGTGAGCGTTTTTAAATGTGTTGTTTCGTTGAGGTAAAGAATAGCAACCTTTTATGAAGTTGATAATCAACCGGATTAATAAAACACTATTTAGTTTTTGTTGAAAATGGGGGAGTGAACAAAGCCTCAGTCCGTGCGAAGGAGACGATCAATCGAGAGATTTATCTGATCGAGTTCTTAGGCCGGAATAGCAGGCAATAAAAAAGCTTAGCGCGGGGGACGCTAAGCTTCGTTGTTAAGTATGTTCTTGAACCATGTTTAGGCTGGTGGGGTTAGCCTACTTGAGAAAAGCTCACTACCTTGCTTTGTAGTTTCTCTTTCAGGTAATCCGTTACTGCTTGCTGCTCTGATTCACTCATGTACAGGCCAAGCTTGGTTCTGCGCCACAAGATGTCTTCGTCTGTCATCGCCATCTCTTCATTGATCAAGTAATCGATTTCAACTTGATAAACGCCATGTGCCTCGCTTGAGAATTGAATGCCAAGGTCAGCTTCGCTATTTGCGCCTTCCAGTAGTTTCCACGTGTCAGTACCGAATTGAGTCACGTAACGAAGCAATAGCGCTTCAGATGCCCAAGGGTATTTAGTGTGGATCATCTTCGCAAGCTGCTCTCTGCTGCAACTAAAGTTACCGCCTGGAAGCGTGTCGTTCGCTGTCCATGGTGCACCCATGTTGGTTAGGTGTGGCTCAAGCTTCTTAAGTGCCGCTTCGCCGAGCTTACGATAAGTGGTCAACTTGCCACCGAAGATCGAAAGCAGTGGCGCTTGATCGAGCTCTGCGTCCAATTCCAATGTGTAGTCACGAGTGATCGCTTGTGGGGAATCCGATTCGTCGTCACAAAGCGGTCTTACGCCACTGTATGTCCAAACCACGTCTTCACGGCCAAGCTGTTTAACAAAGTGCTGGTTAACGATATCAATCAAGTAATCCACTTCGACATCATCAATTGCGACGTTACGTGGGTCGCCTTTGTATTCAAGGTCGGTAGTACCGATGATCGAGAATTTATCTAGGTAAGGGATCATGAACACAATGCGATTGTCTTTGTTTTGCAGAATGTACGCTTGTGGCTCGTCATGAATGCGTGGCACAACAATGTGTGAGCCTTTGATAAGACGAATGTTACGAGGCGAAGCCTGCTCTAATCCATCATCAAAGAACTGTTTAACCCAAGGACCAGCAGCGTTAACAAGCGCTTTTGCTTTGCGTTCAAAGCGTTGGTTTGTCATGACATCAAGGATCGTCACATGCCAAATACCACCTTCGCGGTGCGCTTTTTCAACACGGCAGTAGTTACGTACTTCTGCGTTGTTTTCTTTTGCTGCCAACACGTTGAGCAATACCATACGCGCATCATCCACCCAGCAATCTGAGTATTCGAAGCCTGTCTTCATTTCTGGTTTCAGTAGCCCTGATTTTGCTAGGTTGACTGTCTTACTTCCAGGAAGAGTAGTGCGCTTACCCAAGTTATCGTAAAGGAATAGGCCACAGCGAATCATCCAAGCTGGGCGTAAAAATGGTCGATGAGGTAAACGGAAGCGCATTGGTTGAGCAACATGAGGTGCTTTTCTTAACAAGACTTCACGTTCAGCGAGTGCTTCCGAAACCAAACGAAATTCGTAATGTTCAAGGTAGCGTAGGCCACCGTGGATAAGCTTTGAGCTAGCAGAAGACGTCGCAGACGCGAAATCATTTGCTTCGTATAAGCCAACGTTTAGACCACGACCTGATGCATCTGCCGCGATGCCTGCGCCATTGATGCCGCCGCCAATCACGATCAAGTCTAAAGTGGAAGATGTACTGTTGTTTGAATTATTTTGTTGAGCACTCATGGTTTTGACCTCTTCTGAGCGAACGAGCATTTTAGAACATAATTGAATCCTATATGAACTTTCGTTTGCGGTCATTTATTATTTTTGTTTATGCGCGTTTTATGTGATTTGGGCATAAAAAAACCTCTGCTTATGAAAGCAGAGGTTCAAATAAGTCTAATTCGAGCATAGAAGCGACAGTGACAGCGAGCAAGTTTTACTTTTTTAACTTTTCTATAAAGAATCGTGATTCATTTAAGAAAGTGGCTCACTGAGCACTTATGTTGAGTTATTCGCTCACAGGACGAGCGGTATCGATCACTTCTAATGGTATTGCTGAATCTTTAAGGATGTTGAGAATCTCTTCCGGTGGCTGCTTGTTGGTAAAGACCATGTGCGCTTGAGAGATATTACCGAGCTTAACCATCGCATTTCGGCCAAACTTAGTGTGGTCGACGGCTAAGAAGATGCTGCGACTGTTCTCGATGATAGCTTGCTTCACACGAACTTCGTGGTAATCAAAGTCGAGCAGTGAGCCATCAAAGTCGATGCCGCTGATGCCCAAAATACCGAAATCAAGGCGGAACTGCTTCACGAAATCGAGTGTCGCTTCGCCAACTATGCCGCCATCACGGTTTCTCACTTCGCCACCCGCCAAGATAACCTTGATCTCTGGGTTCGGTAGAAGGATGCTGGCAACGTTGATGTTGTTGGTGACGACTCTTAGTTGTTTGTGGTTTTTGTTGAGTGCGCGTGCCACCGATTCTGGCGTGGTACCGATATCAACGAATAGGGTTGCACCATCTGGGATGTGCTTAACTAGTTCGTCGGCGATCACGTCTTTTTCGTTGAAGTTAAGCGCTTTACGCGTGTTATACGAGGTATTTTCCGAGCTTAAAGGAATGGTTGCACCACCATGATAGCGACGAATTTTGTTGCTATCGGCAAGTTCATTGAGGTCTCGTCTGATGGTTTGTGGGCTGACATCGAACTTTTCAACGAGCTCTTCGGTACTTACATATCCTTGTGTTTTTACCAGATCTACAATCTGCTGGTGTCTTGGTATCTGCTTCACTTAACTTACCACTCCCTGCGCGCAAAGGGCTCTAGCGCGTCAAAATCGAAAATATAAACTCACGCTATTGTGCTCGAATTGATGAAAAGAGAGAAGTAATGATGGTAAGGAATCATGTCTAAACCGCAAAAACGCTGCGCAAAACGCGGAATTTGAGCCTGAAACGCAAAAAAGAGCACAAAATAGTGCTCTTTTTAGTTTCGTTTGCTGAGGTTCGAACAATCTAGTCGATTAGATTACTCGAGTTCCTAGATCAGCGGCTAATGATTAACGATTAGCTGAGTACTTAGTATTACTCGTTGTCATCGTCATCGTGTAGCTCAGACCAAACCTGTGCACACTTGATAGCACGTTTCCAACCTTTGTAACGGCGGTTACGCTTCTCTTCGTCGTGGTGCGGCATGAATGTGCGGTCAAGAACGGCTTTGTCTTGAAGCTCATCAATGCTGTCCCAGAAACCAACCGCTAGGCCAGCAAGGTAAGCGGCACCTAGAGCGGTCACTTCCGTTACTTCAGGGCGGTGAACTTCAGTATCAAGCACGTCTGATTGGAACTGCATTAGGAAGTTATTCGCTACTGCGCCGCCATCAACACGTAGTTTCGCTAGCTTGATGCCTGAGTCAGCTTGCATCGCATCTAACACGTCACGAGTTTGGTAAGCAATACCTTCCAACGTTGCACGGATGATGTGGTTAGAGTTAACACCACGAGTTAGGCCAACAATCGTACCGCGAGCATAAGCATCCCAGTATGGTGCACCTAGGCCAGTAAAGGCAGGAACAACATACACGCCGTTTGAAGAATCAACTTTAGTTGCAAAGTACTCAGAGTCTTCTGCGCCAGCCAGTAGCTTCATTTCATCTCGTAGCCATTGGATTGATGCGCCGCCCATGAATACTGCACCTTCAAGTGCGTAAGCTGGTTCGCCGTTAGGACCACATGCTAGCGTTGTTAGTAGGCCGTTCTTCGACGTTACTTTCTCTTGGCCGGTGTTCATTAGAAGGAAACAACCCGTGCCGTAAGTATTCTTAGCTTGGCCTGCTTCTACACACATTTGACCGTAAAGTGCAGCTTGTTGGTCACCCGCAATACCCGCGATTGGGATACGCGTACCGCCTTTACCACCAAGGTTCGTTTGACCGTAAACCTCTGAAGAGCGCTTCACTTCAGGCATCATGACTGCTGGAATGCCCATTTCATCAAGTAGCTTCTGATCCCAGCATAGGTCATTGATGTTGAACAACATAGTACGTGACGCGTTGGTGTAATCCGTAACGTGAACACGCCCTTGAGTCATCTTCCAAACTAACCAAGTATCAACCGTACCGAACAATAGTTTGCCAGCTTCAGCGTCTTCACGAGCGCCTTCAACGTTGTCTAGAATCCATTTTACTTTGGTACCTGAGAAATACGGGTCAAGGACTAAACCTGTATTGTCACGTACGTAGTCTTCTAGGCCACGCGCTTTAAGGTCTTCACAGATATCTGCTGTACGGCGACACTGCCATACGATTGCGTTGTAAACCGGTTTGCCAGTTTCTTTGTTCCAAACAATGGTGGTTTCACGTTGGTTAGTGATACCGATACCCGCTAGCTCGTCGCTGCGAATGCCTGCTTTAGCAAGAGCTTCAACCAATGTAGAGCTTTGAGTTGCCCAGATTTCCATTGGATCGTGCTCAACCCAACCCGCTTTCGGGTAAATCTGAGTGAATTCTCTTTGAGAAGAGCTAACGATGTTTGCATCGTGGTCGAGGATTACAGCGCGAGAACTTGTGGTGCCTTGGTCTAGGGCAACAATGTATTTTTGCTCGGTCATGGTAAGAATCCTTTTTCTTTCGTTATTTATATTTTAGTAAATGTAAGGTCGCTTAGGGATTAAGCTTGAGCTTGTTCAGCTTCTTCTTCTGTTTCACATTGGTTTGGAATTGTGCAGCCTTGGCCTTCTACTGGTAGGTAAGCACCGATAACACGTGGGTACAACCAACCACCAAAACACGCACCAGCAATTGGAGCAAGAATTGGAACGATGAAGTAAGGAATATCACGAGCACCGCTTAGTGCGAAATCCCAACCTGCAAAGTAAGCAAAAAGTTTTGGCCCAAAGTCACGAGCAGGGTTCATCGCAAAGCCAGTCAGTGGACCTAAAGAACCACCAATTACTGCGATAAGAATACCGATCAGTAGAGGGTTCATTGCACCGCGAGATGCGCCGTTGTTCTCATCACCTAACGCTAAAATGGCAAACATCAACACTGCAGTAATCACGAATTCCACAGCAAAAGCGCCGAAGAAAGAAAGTGAAGCATGTGGGTAAGTCGAGAAGATACCAGCAGTTGATAGTGCGTCTTGGCTGCTACGAACGAAGTTATATGCGATTTCGTAGTCAGTAAATAGGTTGCTGTACAGGCTGTAAACCAATGCTGCAGAGCAGAAAGCGCCAAGCAGTTGCGAAATGATGTAAGGCACCACTTTCGCTTTATCAAAACCATGGAACATGGCCAGTGCAATCGTTACGGCTGGGTTGATGTGCGCGCCTGAAACGCCGGCAGTACAGTAAATTGCAATCGCAACACCGAAGCCCCAGATGATGCTGATTTCCCATTGTCCGAATGTCGCACCAGTTAATACCAGAGCGGCCACACAGCCAACGCCGAAGAATATGAGTAATCCTGTGCCGATAAATTCAGCCAAGCATTGCCCAAATAAAGAAGGGTGTTTGTTTGTTGTCATGTTCGAGTCCTTTTTAGTTTTGCTTATCTAGCACGTGTATTGTGCATATATTTGCGAACTCGAAAATAAACGAACATCAAAAGTGAGCGTTTGAGCATAAAATTGTTAATTAAAGTCACTTGAAATGTTAATCCGAACACTTTTGCTCGAAAAAGATGCTCGCATGAACGTCATTGCTCGAATTGATAGGTTGCGAAGCCGCTCAAACTACCTATATGTAAATGAATGCGCAACTGGTACGAGGAGTTTATGTTTGGATTTGTGATGCTACTTCGTGAGTGGCGGATTATTAGACTTAATTAGGGAGGGCTGTGTGATGTTTTTGCTATGTAACAAGGGCGTTAACAAATGAGCTCATATGCATAAATGAATAAACTGCCAACTATGTTGTAGTTTGGCAGTTTTAATAGTTAGTCAGTTCATGGCTTTTAACTTGCCGTAGTTGGTTAACAACAAGTTATAAAAAATTGTCTACGATCGGTGTTTGAGACTCTAGTTATTGAACGATGTTTGATATTGAATTAATCAAATACGGATACTCAGGTACAGCCTAAGTTCGATCTTCTCTCGCAATAGATATGATAATTTTATTACCCTATCTGTTGTTTCCAGAGTTTGGCATAAAGCCCTTCTTTCTCAACCAGTTCATCGTGAGTTCCGTTTTCACACACTTGGCCTTTATCAAGAACTAGAATGTTATCCGCATGACGAAGAGTGTTGAGGCGGTGTGCGATGCTAATTACGGTTCTACCTCGACAGATCTCGTCCATGTTGCTCATGATGGCAGCTTCAGAGTTATAATCGAGAGCAGAAGTCGCTTCATCAAGCAGCAAAATTCGAGGGTTTACGAGTAAGGCTCTTGCCAATGCGACACGTTGACGCTGACCACCAGATAGAGAAGAGCCTTTCTCACCAACAGGTTGATCGAATCCGTGGGGAAGCTCTTCAATAAATTCTAGAGCGCCAGCAAGTTGCGCTGCGTGGCGCATCTCTTCATCTGAAGCTTGTGGCTTACTTAGGCGAATGTTATCTGCAACACTTCCTGAGAAAAGAATGCTGTCTTGCAACACAACACTCATATTGCGGCGTAACGATATAGGGTCCGCGATAGCTAGGTCCATACCGTCGACCAACACTTGACCATGCTGGGGAACATACAAGCGTTGTAGTAGCCGGGTTATGGTGCTTTTCCCTGAGCCCGATGGGCCTGTAATACCGATAAATTGCCCTGGATTTATTTCTAATGAGAGGTTAGCTAGTACCTCTGGAGCGTCTTCGTGGTAACGGAATCTAATGTTGTGAAACTCTATGCCACCATTGAGTTCAGGGACAGAAGCTAGCCCCTGTTTACTGTTTTCTTTTGGTTCATCAAGAATGTCACCCACTCGTTTCAATGCAATGAGAGTATGTTGAAAGTCTTGCCAAATTTGAGCAAGTCTAAGTACCGGTTGGGTAACATGACCAGCTAACATATTGAATGCGACCAATTCACCGGGCGTTAGCTCACCATTTAGTACAGCGCTGACTCCCCACCATAGCAATAATGCGGCGGTAAGCTTTTGGATAAGTGCGATGCTTTGCCCTGCGATTAACCCAGACTTTTGAGCATCGAAACTACGCTTTAGTTGCTGGCTGAGTATGCGTTGCCATTGATGTAAGAATCGATGTTCAGTCGCAGTTGTTTTAATGGTTTCAATGCCTGTTACTGCTTCAGTTAAAAAGGTTGTGGCGTCGGCGTCTGATTCGTATTCTGATTCCACTTTTTTTCTTATTAAGGGGCCAGCGATAAGCCAAAGTAAGAAGTAGATGATCAATGAACCGATGACTAACCAAGTCAGAGTACTAGCATAGTGGAACATGACGGCGATAAAGACAGCCACAAAAATTAAGTCGAGTACTAACATTAACGTCGAACCCGTTAAAAACTGACGGATTTGTGCCATTTCACGAACTCGCGCAATGATTTGCCCGGTTTGTCTCTGCTTAAAATAAGTGAGTGGAAGGCCAACTAAGTGACGATAAAGGCGCCCTGATAGCTCAGCATTAACCTGACTCGCCAAATGACCAAAGACGGTATTGCGTAAGTAACTGTATGCTGGTTCAGCAATAGCTAATGCGAGCATGGCCATTGCGAGCACATGAAGACTTGATAAACTGCGACCTACTAGTACTTTGTCGATGACATTTTGAAATAGCAACGGGCTTACTAGTGCGAATATCTGAAGTGCAATAGCATAGAAAAACACATCTCGCATCTGGCTTTTTTGACGCCAAATAGAGGGGGCAAACCAACTAAGGCCAAATTTCACTTCTTTGTTACTTAGTCTTTCATCCGCGACCAGCATTACCTTGTACATCGATAATTGACTACTCAGACTAAGCTCACTCTGTTGGTCTAATTGAGTGGTTGGGTCATATAAAAGAGAGGAACCATCGGCTGACTTTGTGAGCACTTTCCAACTATTGTCGATTTCAATTAAAACGGGTAGTGGAAGGGTATCTAACTCGTTTGATTTTACTTTCGTTACTTGACTTTTCAGGCCGATATAATCCGCCGCTTCCCTTATTTGCATGTCGCTCAAATTGGAATGATTGACACCCAATGCATGTTTTAGCTGTGTTTTAGTCGATTTCTTGTGAAAGTGATTTCCGGCATAAACGACGGCGTCTATTCCGCCATTATCTTTTGTGGCAGATATATCTTGATTGCTAGAGGTATCTTGAGTGCAAGATGTATCTTGGGCGATAGGTACATCTTGTGTTGTTGATAAGGTCATATCCATTCTCATCTCTCTCGTAGCGACTCAGCTTGGTATTCACGTATTGGGCTAAGTATATAGTCGATAACTCGGCGCTTATCCGTTTTGATTTCCGCAACAACGGACATACCAGGCGTTAGCTCAACGCTTTCTCCGTTAATTAAGATATTGTTATTGATGAGTTTAACTTGGGCTGGAAAAACAAGCCCTAGACGTTCATCCGTGGTCGAATCGCGAGAAATACTTAACAACTCCGCTTCGATAGTGCCGTAGCGAGTATATGGAAACGCATCTACTTTTACGGTCACTGACTGTCCGGGATAAACAAAACCTACATCTTTGTTGAGAATCTGTATCTCTGCTTGCTGAACGGAATTTCCAGGGACAATAATCATCAAGTTTTGTGCAGGTTGAAGTACCGCGCCTAGCGTGTAAATGCTGAGTTGCTGCACCGTGCCATCGACAGGGGAGCGGATTATTTCTAATTGTTCACGCTCACGAACTTTAGATAACTCTTGAGCTAACCCAACCAACTGCAACTTTGCTTGCTTTCGTTTCTCAAGCCACTCTCTTTGCTTTTGTGCTTTGAAACCGGTTAACCTCTCTTCAAGGCTGTGATATTGGGATTTCAAAACCTCTAATTCAGCTCGCTGCTGAGACACTTGACGCTGAACCTCCAGTAGCTCTTTTTCTTGCTCTAGATACTCTACGTGTCCAATGACTTTTATTTGATTCAACGTTTTTCGTGCCGCGAGTCTTTGGCTAATATTTTCGGTCAACTGAATTAAAGCGTTGATATCGCTTTGACGGGCTGCCTGTGATGCATTGTTGACGTGCATTTCTGCCTTGATACTTGCAAGAGTCGACTCGTACTCGCGTTTCTCGCTAAGGTGGTTTTCATTGATTAATGTCTGCTGTGCCGATGGTAAGGTCGAAAATAGAAGGTCTTTAGAGAGTGGAAGGCCACTGTTCAGAGATCGGTAGCGAACTAACTCATTTGTCTGATATTCGGATTGAGTGATGAGACGTGTAATATCTTGATTAATGCCTAGGGTGTCGAGAGTAAGAAGTGGCGCGCCTTTATCAACTCGCTGCCCGTCCTTAACGTGAATGGAGAGGACTCTACTTTGTTCATAAGATTGAATTACTTGTGAACGTCCAGAGACAACGAAACGCCCGGTTGCTGTCGCTTGTACGTCCAGTTTGCCCCAATACGCCCAAAGCAATACCGCCATTACCCCTAGGCTAAGAGTGATTGCCGTTAAACGAGCAAATGGTGAAGGAGGGCGCTGTGACAAAGCGAGGTGTGCAGGCAAAAACTCGTAGTGGTTCTCTGCGGCTTGGTTGAACTTGAATCTAGCCAAGAATTGCTTGATTACGCTTTTCATGCGTTTGAATCCTCTTGTTTGAGCTCTTGTTGAAGTTGCCACAACTGTTTGTACTGTTTACCCAACGTTAATAATTGTTGGTGGCTGCCTTGCTCGACGATACTCCCTTGGTGAAGAACAATAATTCGATCACAATCTCGTACGGTGGATAATCGGTGAGCGATAGTAATGACCGTTCGGCCCTTTGCGATGTTCGCCATATTGGATTGAATCAACGCCTGTGATTCATCGTCAAGAGCACTAGTAGCTTCATCTAAAATAATGATTTTGGGGTTAGAAAGCAGAGTTCGTGCAATCGCGAGCCGTTGCTTCTGCCCGCCAGAAAGAGATTGCCCGCCTTCGGCTAATATCGTGTCATAGCCAATTGGGAGCTTCATAATAAACTCGTGGGCTCCAGAGAGCTTCGCCGCTTCGATAACCTCTTCTAAGCTTGCCTCAGGTTTTGATTGGGCAATATTCTCGCAAACGCTTTTGTTAAATAAATAGTTTTCTTGCAGCACTATGCCGATTTGTTGGCGCAGTTGCTGAATACTAATTTGATTCAGTGGAGTGTCATCAACCGTGATTAACCCTTGCTCTGGGTTGTATAGTCGCAGTAATAATCGAGCTAAGGTGCTTTTCCCAGAACCAGATGTGCCGACAACGCCTAAGGTTTCTCCTGCTTGTATATCCAAAGATAAATTA
This sequence comes from Vibrio sp. 10N.222.47.A9, assembly GCF_963872585.1. Taxonomy (NCBI): domain Bacteria; kingdom Pseudomonadati; phylum Pseudomonadota; class Gammaproteobacteria; order Vibrionales; family Vibrionaceae; genus Vibrio; species Vibrio sp. 10N.222.47.A9. Next base: position 50,877 of record NZ_CAWNBB010000104.1, read on the forward strand.
TGGAGAGTAGGAGGGGTATCAAGTTGGTAACGAAACAGAACGTTTTTGAAAGAAATAGCCCCTTGCATTGTCACCATGTCGTTACCTGTATGTTGTTCTACCGGCAAATTGAGCATGTCTCCTAATTTCTCTAACGCTACGCGGGTTTGAATAAACTGCCCCCATAGTTCGACCATACGAGATAAGGGTTGAGCGATGTGATTCGTCATCATGTTGAAGGCAATGAGTTGGCCAATAGTCATCTCCAATGACAATACTTCAGTTGCTCCTAGCCATAAAATACCGACACTGGTTACCTTCTGTATAAGTTGAACAGCATGATTAGAGCGATTGTTGATTTGTTGGACTACGTATCCAGTAGAAACCATTTTTTCTGTTTGTTCGTCCCAACGGCGAACAAAGCGTGGCTCTACAGCTAAGCTTTTTAGAGTTTCACTGCCAGCCACTGTTTCTGTTAGAAATGAGGTGTTTGCAGCAGCATGTGTAAATTGCTCTTCTACCGCTGTTTGCATTCGAGGCGTAAGCCACCAAGCGAGCAATACATAAAGAGGAATGGTTGCAATAAATAACCATGTGAGGGTCGACGAAAGTAAGCTCATTACGTAGAGGAAGACAAACATGAACAAGAACTCGACAGTTAAAGTGAACATAGAGCCTGTCAAAAATTCTCGTACGGTATCGAGCTCACGCACTCGAGTTACGATAGCGCCTACTTGGCGTGTTTTGAAGAACATCAAAGGAAGGCCAAGTAAGTGCTTTACTAATTTAAGCCCCAATTGAATATCAATTCTATTGGCTGTGTGCGCATATTGATATTCGCGCAAGCCGCGAAGTATAACCTCTACAATGCCAGTGATCACAAGCCCTATCACAAGCACGTCAAGGGTTGACCAAGCTTGATGTACAAGCACTTTATCCATCACAACCTGAAAAAATAGCGGTGAGATTAAGGCGAGTATTTGCAATACAAAAGAAAACAAAAAAATTTCCCCGAGTATTCTTTTGTGTTGCAAAAACTCAGGAATGAACCAGGTGATATCAAAACGTGATTGAGGTTGTTTTATCTCTATCCATTTGTGGTTCCAAATTGAGTTGAGTTCGTTATAAGAAATTACTTCAGGAGCCTCTTTATTAGGCCTTTGTATTAAACATTTATCTTTATTAGATTTAGCTAAAATAAACGGTGAATCTTGATTGTCAAATATAATGGCAGGAGTTTTTATTTTTTTTATTTCCTTAAATCTAGAATGCTTTGTGGAAATTTTAACTCCATTTTTATGTTGTATTATTTTTATATTATCTATTAATGAATTGTCTTTATCTAATTTATTAGCTTTATCTAATTTAGTATTGTCTGGGTTGTTATTTTCGTTGTTACCAACAATATTTAAATAAAACTGTATGCATACCAGCGTAAGGTTTTCTTTTTCAGTCATAGGTTTTTCTTAGCTGATGTTTTTACAGCATTTTTAAAAGTTCGGCATGCTATCACCACTTTTTATAACGTTCAATCAAGAATTAAAAAATAGATCTGGTTAGAAAATAGTTCGGCTGTGTTTATAATTTGAGCTGAATGGTTAATGTAAAGTTAAATCTAGTTAATAATGATAGTTTGAGTGACTTCATACTCGTCATAAAATCATTGATATGAAACATCTGATTTTAGAATGAATGCTCTACTATTCATTAGTATTGTTGTTGATAGTTCATATTATAAGATGTAGCATATTTTACGAAAAATAATAAATACAATTATATCTTTGGTTTTGATCCTAATATCAAACCTTTTTTTTGCTTGTTGTCGGGGTGCTTTCTTTTGTTAGAAAACACCCCGCTAATTTTTATACAAAATAATTCGGGGAATTTATGACAGAGAAATTTGTTCAAACAGTATCTAGTGTTAATTACAATAAGGGTGTTTTTTCTCTTTATTTCGTAGGTCAAGATCAAAACAATATGGCTAGCGGTGTAATGGCTGAAAATGATGATGACCTTGAACTTAAACAAGTGGTTCATATGCCAGCTTCTGGTTTCATGTATATGGTTTCAATGGTTAAAAACATGCTCGAAGACCCTCGCATGTCAGCTGAATTTGACAAGCTGGTTGCTGCAGGTTTTTTACCTTCAGGTGAGCCTAGTGTTGACCAGGTTGAAGAAGTACAAACAGAAGAAAAACCTGCGCCAAAGAAGAGAGCTTCTAAAGCTAAATAATAGCTGTATTCGGTGATATAGAGCATATGTCTATTACACATCAATCAGCAGATCTTACCTTAGCTCAAATTAAAAATTTAATTGGCGGGGTGATGTTGCTAAGTCAGCATTCTCCTCTCCACAGCAGATACGTTGTTGCTGAATGGCAGCAACGTATTATGCCTGCGTTTGAGCTAAACCAGTTTTGCTATTACGAAGATGAACAAGGACGCCCAATTGCATTTTGTAATTGGGCGTTTTTGTCTGAGCCGAGCCGAGATGAGTTGCTATCAGGGACTCGCGAAATCTCTCTATCTGACTGGCGATCCGGTCAACATATTTATATTCCAGAGATGATAGCGCCATTCGGACATGGTCGAGAGGTCGTTAATGATCTGCGACGTCGAGTATTCCTTCCGTGGAAAGGGCAGAAAGTTTGTACCGTCCGTGGCAAGGTCGACGCTCAAAATGACCGCTGTATCAGAAAGGTACAGTGGTTTTCTATTTAACCTTAAATTAGAGTTTTTTTATGGGAAAACCATTTTGGAGAAGTGTTGAATACTTCTTTACAGGGAACTATTCCGGCGATGAAGGTAACAACAACATTGTTGCTATCGGTTTTGGCGGCAAAATATACGCTCGTGGAGGTGATGATCACGTCACTGTCGGTTCAATTGGGGCGACGGTTTACACGGGTAGCGGCAATGATACGGTCGTAGGTGGTGCTGCATATCTAAGAGTAGAAGATTCTGTTGGCAACCTAAATGTAACAGGTGCTGCTGGGTATGCGGACATTGACAAAAGTGGCGATGGAAACGTTTCATTCGCCGGTGCTGCTGGCGGAGTTTCTATTGATCATCTAGGTAATCGCGGTGACGTAAATTATGGCGGTGTTGCTGCGTATAATGGGATAACCCGTAAAGGTCTAAGTGGTAATGTGACGTTTGGTGGTGCTGGTGGCTATAACAGTCTTTGGCATGAAACAAATCAAGGTAATTTATCCTTTACTGGAGCTGGGGCCGGAAACAAATTTGACCGAACTTGGTTCAATAAATACCAGGGTTCTCGCGGTAATGTGACGTTTGATGGTGTTGGTGCTGCCAACAGTATTAGCTCACGAGTAGAAACGGGTAATATCACTTTCCGTGGGGCGGGTGCCGATAACCATCTCGTTCGCAAAGGTAAAGTTGGTGATATCACTTTACAGGGAGCGGGCGCATCAAACCGCATTGAACGAACACGACAATCGGATGATGTCTATGTGGAAACACGTGGCAACATTCGCTTTGAAGGTGTTGGCGGATACAACAGTATCTATTCTGATGTGGCACACGGTGATATCCATTTCTCTGGAGGCGGGGCTTACAACAAGATTACCCGTAAAGGGTCTGGTAACGATTTCAAAGACGAAGGGTTAGCCAATGCTAATGCCGATGAGATCGTTCTGACTGCTGCACAAATGCATGGGTTATCGATTGGTAACGGGAATAAGTTCCATTCTGTTAAGGCAATAAAATCAGAACGAGAGGCAAATACTTACTTGTTTGCTATCGCTGATGGTACTTACACCAAAATTAATAAAATTCGTCTCTATAATGACTCGGAAACTGGAAATCTTAAGTACTACTCAGAAGCTTGGTATAAGCGTGGAAATCATTTAACTAGCCTTGCTCGATCCGATGTTTCTGGTTCAGGTGGATTTGAGTCAAACCCAATCAATGGCGGCTACACCCTTTCTAATATCGAACTCGAACATCAGCAGACAGTCACGATTCAAGGTATTGAAAAAGACCTCACAGAGTATGAATGGGTTACTTATGCGGAAGGTGCGCTTATTGACGCGAAAGATATTACTTTATTAGACGCAAAAATGAGTGGTTACGCAATCAGCGAAGGCCTAATTGATGTAACTGGTGTTAAATCAAATGTGCTACCCAATACATATGTGTTTGCCAAAGCATTTGGGCGCTATACTAAAATTGTGACAGTTGAACTTAGGAATGATAAGGAAACAGGGAGCTTACAGTATCGTGCTCGAGGTTCTTATAGGTTTGACGAATTTGGGACGAAGGTTCCCGACTTGGCTGATGAGTACATAACGTCTTCAAATGAGTATAAATCGCAGGGTGTTGGAGCCTATTCACTCAGCGATCTGCATTACAGCGTGAACGCGGTAAGAAGCACTAGCGAAACGGTCGCAGATATTGACGAGTACAATGAACAAGCATTGATCAAACCTGCTACAGATACCGGTGAAAGCTCAGGAGATGTGCGTTTTAATGGTGTTGGTGGTGGGAACGTCATCAAATCTAATGTTACCCGCGGCGATGTTCATTTTAATGGTGGAGGGATTGCCAACATTATCCTTCACAGCTCTAAGTTTGGTGATACTGAATTTATTGGTGGTGGCGCGGCTAACGTTATTGTTAAAAGTGGCGATGAAGGCGATCTCACTTTCCGTGGTGCTGGCTTGGCTAACGTATTAGTCCATCAGAGCAAGCAAGGCAAAATGGATGTCTATGCAGGCGGTGCGGTCAATGTATTGGTTCGTATTGGTGACGGCGAATATTTAGCTCACTTACTTGCTTATGGCAATATTTCAGTTCACAAAGGTAACGGTAATAGTCGTTTGACTATGCTAGGCGGCTACAACACGCACACCCAAATTGGTTCTGGCAACGGGCTGTGGTTAGCGGTCGGTGGCTTTAATGTCATGACACAGGTTGGTAAGGGTGACATCGCATCTTTACTTGTCGGTGGCGCGAATGTCATGACTAAAGTGGGTGATGGTGACCTCACGGCAGGTATGCTTGGTGGTGCCAATATCATTACTCATATTAGCGGTGATGATACGGCCTCAAATACGACCGCAGTCGCACTTGGTGGTGCAAACATCCTAACCAAAAAAGGCAATGGCAATGCGCTTGCCGTTATGGGAGGAGGCGCTAACGTACTTACACATATTGGTGATGGCTCGACAACTGGCGTCATGGTTGGTGGGGCGAACATTCTAACCAAGGTGGGCGATGGTGATACCACTGGCATTATGTTGGGTCTTGGTAACGTACTGACTCATGTCGGCGATGGCCAAACAATTGGCGTAATGGGTGCTGCGGGTAATATCTTCACCAAAGTAGGCGATGGCACTTCAATAGCAGCTATGATCGGCGTAGGCAATATCTTCACTCACGTTGGTGAAGGGAACGCGTGGGCGCTAATGGGTGGCCTAGGCAATGTATTTACCAAGGTTGGTCATGGTGATGCATTAGCGCTTATGGTCGCGGAAGTCAACGTCTTTACACATATTGGTGACGGTACAACAGTCGCATTAATGGTGGCGAAAGGTAATATCGCAACCAAAGTGGGCAATGGTGCTTCGATAGCCGCGATGGTAGGTAACGCAAATATATTCACTCAAGTGGGTAATGGCAGCACGTTTGCTGCAATGCTTGGCCAAGCCAATATTATGACTAAAGTGGGTAATGACCTAACTGCTGCATTAATGATTGGTAAAGCGAATATCTATACTCACGTTGGTGATGGTACAAGCTTAGGTTTATTTGCTGGCGAATTAAACGTGATGACGAAAGTGGGTAATGGAACAACCTTAGCCGCGATGTTTGGTAAAGCAAACATTGTGACTCACGTAGGAGATGGTCTTACTGGCGTACTAGCCCTTGGTGAAGCGAATATCATAACGAAAGTCGGTGATGACTTCATGGGTGTTGTCGCAGCTGCGAAAGCAAACGTAGTGACCCATGTTGGTGATGCAACAACCGCAGCTGTGTTGGCGGGTAAAGGTAATATCTTAACCAAAGTTGGCGAAGGAACCACCGTTGGTTTACTGATATCAAAAGTGGGCAATGTCATGACCCATGTGGGTGATGGTACGACTATTGGTTTGGCGAAAGGTAAAGCTAACATCATCACAAAAGTGGGCGATGGATTAGGCGTTAACGTGGCCTGGGGACAAGCAAATATCTTCACTCACGTCGGTGACGGTGATCGATACAACTTCGCCAAAGGTGAAGCGAACATCATTACCAAAGTAGGTGATGGCCAAGAAGTTTCTGTGGTTCAAGGTAAGGCGAATGTCATTACTCACGTCGGTAATGGCGATGATTACACGGGAGCTTGGGGCAAAGCGAATATCATTACGAAAGTGGGTGATGGCCGTAATGTTGTTTTAGCGAAAGGTGAAGCGAACATCATTACTCAAGTGGGTGACGGAGATAGCTTCAACGCACTTTGGAGCAAGGGCAATATTGTCACTAAAGTCGGTGATGGTATGCAGGTCACGGCGGCGAAAGGTAAAGCTAACATTACGACAACCGTGGGTAATGGCCTGAGTGTAACGGCGGCCTATGGTGATGCGAATATCAACACCAAAATTGGTGACGGTATTTCAGTTAACGTTGCATGGGGCAAATATAACGTCAACACCAAAGTGGGTGACGGTCTAAATGTTGCGGTGATGAAAGGCAAAGCAAACGTGAATATTCACGTAGGTGACGGCTTAGGGATTAATGCTTCTTATGCCAGAAATAACGTTGCTATCAAAGTGGGCAACGGTGATTTCTATAGCCTAGCCGTCGCGTCAAGTAACACGAGCAGCAATAAGCTTTCCGCACTGTTTGATAATATTAAACAAACTCTTCTTGGAGTGGGTGGCAGCCAAGCGATTAATTACCTAGTTCAAGGTGATGAAGCTTCGTCATCAGGAATTCAGAAAGGGCGAGGTGCTATTTCAACGCCTGAAATCACGAAACTTGATGGTTTCGCTCTGGATGAAATCGAAGAGGTAGGTTCCGATCTAGGAGACGGGCTAAGTGGGAGCGTGACTAACGTTGAAACGCCTGATCTCAGTAGCATGGAAAATGAACTCAACATCGAAGAGTCTTCAGATCAAGCGCAAGCACCTAACCTGATAGTTAATGGCGATTTTGAACAAGGTGACGACGGTTGGGAATCTACTCATGGCGTAGAAGCATCATATTCAAGTAGCGCTTATGGCGTAAGTGGCGAAGGCCATGGCTCACGTGTAACAGAGCTAGATACTTATACTAATACAAGTCTTTCTCAAGATTTAACGGATTTAGCGGAAGGTGAAGTCATTGCGGTTAGCTTTGATTTTGCGAAGCGTGCAGGCATTTCAAGCAATGAAGGCATAGAGGTTCTCTGGAACGGTGATGTTGTATTCTCAACCTCTGGCGATGAAGCAGCTTGGCAACAAAAAACACTTAAGTTGACTGCAAATTCTGGCAGCAACCGAATAGAATTCAAAGGCACAGGCCATAATAATGGGGTGGGCTATGTTTTAGATAATGTGGTGGCGAAATCTGAAACGTCACACCAAGCTAATGCTGTTGCCGACAATGCGGAACAAAATCAAGCTGCAAAAAATGCAATGTCTGACAAAGAACGAGCGGAAGCCGATCGCCAGCGTTTGGAGCAAGAAAAGCAGAAACAACTTGAAGCTGTATCAGGTTCTCAGGCTCAATTAGAATCAACCGATCAAGAAGCATTAGAGAGTAATGGTCAAGCGCAGCGCGACGCTGTGAACGAAGAGTCTGAAGCGGTAACTAAAGATTTAACGGCAATGGCTCAAGGCCTTGATGTACTTGACAACAAAGCTGAGTATACGGGAGTGTCTGGTGATCATTGGCGCGATCGTTTTGCTGGTGGTCTTCTAAAGGATGTACAAACCCAATTAGACAATGCCAAAGATGTGTCTGGCGAGCAGATCGCCGATGCGAAACAGGCTCATAAAGACAACCAAAAGAACGTCAACGATTCGGTGGCTAAATCAGAAGCAGGCGTTGCGAAAGGCGAAGATAATCGTTCTAGTGCAGAGCAAGATATTGCGGACGCTAAAGCCGATGCTGATGCACGTAAAGCAGAAGCGACCACGAAAACCAATGAAGCTAAACAAGCTGAATCGAATGCCAATAATTCAGCTAGAGACGCTGAAGAACGTGGTAATAGTGATGCAAGAAATGCTGAAAATAAAGCAAATCAAGCACAAGCGGACGCGAAAGGTTCTAAGCAAAATGAAAGTGACCGTCCTGATCGTCAAGGTGCCTCTGGCAGCGGCTTATCTAATGAAAGTCACTTTACTCAAAGTGAAGAGACAACCAGTAGCGATGTCGACACGGTAAATCCACAGAGTGCCGACGGTCGATTCAGTGAAGGATTAACCGATCAAGAACAAGAAGCGTTAGACGGTGCGGTACAAGCCGTAAATCGACTACAAATCAATACAGGCATTCGTTCTAAAAATACCGGAAGCTCAGTCACTTCTCTGTTCACTGAGAGCTATGCCGATAGCATTGTGCTGCCAACTACGCACTCTCAGGATGTGGCTCGAAAAGAGATCCGTATTTCAGGGGTGAACTTAGAAGGTTTAAGTGGTGGACAAGGAAATCAAGCAACGGGTCAACATAGTTCAAAAAGTGTTCCTGGGTTTCAAAGCCATTTTTCCTCGACATCAATTGGCATAGAAAACGAACTATCTGGTCTAGTTGTTGTTTTACCTAAGAATTCAGCACAGACATTTGGGTATGTGCATGATTCACAAGGTAACCCATTGTTCATGTTAACCAAAGATATGAATCAAGGCGGTTATAGCAACCCAGCTCGTATTGCGGATATCAATGGGGTGAACAACTGGCAGACGCACACAATTGAATTGGTTACGTATCCTAGTGAAACCAGTGATACGACGGCGATTGAAAGTCGTAAAGAAGCAATGCTTTGGTTAGCGAAAGAGTTTACAGGCCATATCAACCAGTCAAACCACCAAAGCTTATCTCAATTGGTGAGTGATGATGGACACTTTACGCTGGTTATCTCGAATTCGAAGCACCTCATCGCGGCTGGTAACGGCACTGCAATTGAAGCTCAAGGGCAGACAATAGGGATGACCCCTAGTGGACAACAAGCCACGATGGGCATTAGTGCGAAAGAATTTGGTTCAAGTTCTTCATTGGAAGTCAGACTTCTAGAATCGGCACCTTGGTACCAGTCGGGACTTAGAGATGAGTTTTTAGTCAACTCTAATGAGCACAAACTAGATGATCCGACGGCTGCGCAAAACGTGTATGCCTATCTCACATCGGTCTATTCAAAAACTGCAGATCTGGCCCAAGAGTACGGTATCTACATCAATGATTGGGATCCTGCATCGGAGGGTTTCTCTCCAAACGCTCAAGGGTTAACCGATCCGAAAGTAAAAAATGCTTGGGAGATTTTGCCAAGAACTAAGCCTGTCAAAATGCTGGAACTTCTTAGTGCAGATGATTCACGATACGTGAGACAACAAATCATTGGCAAGCTGAAAGGTTCATATTCAGAAAGCCTTGCTAAGAGTGTATTTGAATACTTCCAGTATGGTGGCGAAGTGGCAGGACATGGCATCAACAACGCTACAACAGGAAATGTGCAGCAGCCAGAGCCCGCTATCTTGTTTGAGTTCCGAAGCGTGCCGAACGTGTTAAGTGAATTTGTGCCTAAAACAGAATCCACGGCAAAAGTTGATGTGAAGGCACTCGATCATTTTGATTCTGCAAGCCGTAAAGTCATTATTGCTGAAGTGAACGCTTTGGTTAATGGTAGTGATGATTTCGATACTTGGTATCAGGAGTACCGCGCAAGCAAAGGCCAACCACCAGTTAAAAAGCCTAAATCCAGTGCTTCTGCGAATCACAAAGCCGAATGGTTAATGACGCAGCATGTTGATAAATGGGCAAAAATCACCGCGCCTTATATCGAAAGCAATGAGACGAGCACGTCAATACAAGCGAAGGTTGGTACGGGCGAAGTGCTTAAAGGACTACAGGAAGACTTTAAACGTTATGGCGACGCGCTGAAACCGGATACTAGCGTGCCAGGAAAATCGAAAGACATTCGTATTACCACAGATTTCCTAAATGGTTACAAAAACGACCATGCCAAGGATATCGTTGACGGCTTCCACTCAGACATGAGCATCAAGCAACTGGTGGATCTGTTTGTTAAGGGTAGCTGGAGTGCAGAGCAAAAAGGTGCGCTTGCTTGGGAAATCGAAAGTCGTGCACTGAAAGTGACGTTTCAGAACAAGTCTGAGAAGTACAACCGACTGTTCCGTGAGATTGCCTCTGCTGGAGTGGTGGATGCGAAAGCCACCGAGCAACTTGCACCACAGTTAATGCTGATGAACCTATCGAACGACGGTTTTGGTGGACGTTGTGATCCACTTTCTAAACTTGTTCTGGTCGCAAAGCAGCTAGAAAACGATGGTCAAGCCGGCGTTGCAAGACAACTGCTGGAAAAGATGTACTCTGCGGCGGCGGTGCTGAGTAATCCAACGCTTTACTCAGACAGTGAAAAAGCCAATGCAAGCAAGTTGCTCAGCAGCTTGGCAGCTATCCATGCGAAGAATCCAATGCATGATACGTCGATGAAAGTATGGCAGGAAAAGCTGGAAGGGAAGCAAGCGCTCACTGTAAACGGTGTGGTTGAAAAGATCACCGATGTATCGGCTAACGGTAAACCTGTGTTGTTGGAGCTTAATGCGCCGGGGCATGCGATGGCGGCTTGGGCAAAAGGCTCAGGTGACGACCGTGTTTTCGGCTTCTATGATCCAAATGCTGGCATTGTTGAGTTCTCGTCAGCAGAGAAATTTGGTGCTTACCTAACGCGTTTCTTTGGCAAGTCCGATCTGAACATGGCTCAAAGCTACAAGCTGGGTAAAAACGACGTAGGTGAAACGATCTTCAACCGCGTGGTGGTGATGGATGGCGACACGTTAGCGAGTTATAAGCCGACAATTGGTGATAAGACGACTATGCAGGGAATCCTTGATTTACCTGTGTTTGATGCAACGCTAATCAGTAAACCGGAAGTTAGTGATGTCTTATCAGGCAATGAGAAGCACAAAGAAAACGTAGCGATTGAAAATGATGGTACGCCACCGCGCGACAAAGAGTCTCTTAGCCCGTTAACTCGATTCCTAAACAATGAGTTGTTCGGAACTAAAGATGCTCGTCGTAAGGTTGGTGATATCACCGAAACATTGCTAAGGTTTGCTGTCGAAAAAGGCGAGTCTCAAAAAGTGACTCTGAAAGGTGAAGCTGGTCGTTTGTCAGGATACTTCCATAAGGGGGCTAAAGCATCTGAAGGCGAAGAGAGTGTTGGGAACGGTAAAGTAGTGCTGTTCCTACACGGTTCTGGTTCATCCTCAGAAGAACAAGCGAGCGCAATTCGCAGTCATTATCACAAGCAAAATATTGATATGTTGGCTGTTAACATGCGTGGTTATGGCGAAAGCGACGGTGGGCCGAGTGAAAAAGGTCTCTATCAAGATGCCCGTACTATGTTCAAGTATCTCGTGAATGATAAGGGTATAGACCCAAGTAACATTATTATTCACGGGTACTCTATGGGCGGTCCGATTGCGGCTGATCTCACGCGTTTCGCTGCTCAAAATGGTCAAGCTGTTTCGGGCTTGTTATTGGATAGACCAATGCCGAGCATGACCAAAGCGATCACTGCGCATGAAGTGGCGAATCCGGCAGGAATTGTTGGAGCTTTGTCTAAAGCGGTCAATGGCCAGTTTTCCGTAGAGAAAAACTTGAAAGGTTTACCGAAAGATACGCCGATCATACTGTTAACTGATAATGAAGGTTTAGGCGGTGAAGGTGAGAAGCTTCGTGCCAAGCTAGCGGTATCTGGCTTTAATGTGACCGGTGAGCAAACCTTCTATGGCCACGAGGCGAGTAATCGCTTGATGAGCCAATACGCTGAGCAAATCGTATCTGGTTTGTTTGACGCAGACCGCGTATCAGCGGATGCCAGCGACGTATTAAAAGGCATCAAAAACGACCTTTCTCGCTACGGTGACGCACTAAAACCAGACACAACGGTGCCAGGTAAATCAAAAGACATTCGCACTACCAAAGATTTCTTGAATGGTTACAAAATTGACCATGCGAAAGATATTGTGGAAGGTTTTAGACCTGATATGAATATCAAGCAGTTAGTGGACCTATTGGTCGAAGGTAACTGGAGTGCAGAACAGAAAGGTGCGCTTGCTTGGGAAGTCGAAAGCCGAGGTTTGAAGGCAACGTTCCAAGCTAAATCGGAGAAGCATAATCGCTTATTCCGTGACGTGGCGTCTTCAGGAGTCACTGACGCTAAAGCCAGTGAACAACTTGCTCCTCAATTGTTGTTATTGAATTTATCAAACGATGGATTTGGTGGCCGTTGTGACCCGCTATCTAAGCTGATACTTGTCGCTAAACAGCTAGAAAGCGATGGTCAGGTTGGCGTGGCGAGAAAGCTGTTAGAAAAGATGTATTCAACAGCTGCAGTCTTAAGTAACCCTACGCTCTATTCGGAAACGGAGAGGGCAAACGCCAGTAAGCTAATGGATAGCCTTGCAGCGATCCATACTAAAAACCCAATGCATGATACTTCTATGAAAGTATGGCAAGAGAAGCTTGAGGGTAAGAAAGCTCTAACGGTTACGGGTGTAATTGAAAAGATCACAGACGTTTCAGTTGACAACAAGCCTGTCTTATTAGAGTTAGATGCTCCTGGTCATGCAATGGCTGCTTGGGCAAAAGGTGATGGAGAAAATCGTGTTTACGGTTTCTATGATCCGAATGCAGGTGTTGTAGAGTTTTCATCAAAAGACAAGTTTAGCACTTATTTAACTCGCTTCTTTGGTAAGTCTGATTTGGATATGGCTCAACGTTACAGACTACCAAAAAATGATGTTGGAGAAGCTATTTTCAACCGTGTTGTGGTGATGGACGGCAATACGTTAGCTACTTACAAGCCTACATTAGGTGACAAGACGACATTGCAGGGAATTCTTGATTTACCTGTCTTTGACGCAACACCAATTAAGAAGTCAACAGAAGTAAAAGTAACGGACCTTGAATCGTTAGGAAACAAGACAAAATTAGTCGTTGATTTGTCTACCATTATGACGAAGCAAGAGTTGAAAGATGGCGGTAAAGTCTTTGCTAAACCGATTGGTGCTTCTTATCAAGCCATCTTGGATCAAGTTGAATTAGTGCATAGTTCTATTGGTCGAGATCAGGTGGGGGCGAGTTTTGAACTGAACAAGCAGATCAATAATTATTTGGCCGAACATCCAACCTCTGGACGTAACCTTGCGTTGACGACATTGAAAGAGCAAGTAAACACGGCGCTGTTCAGTGGCAAGATGAAAGTAACCCAAGAGAGCATTGATGCTATTGCACAGACGCGAACTGATTTGGCCGCTCGTATTTATGTTGTTGCTATGGAAGAAGCAAATGGCGAGCATGTTGGCCTAACGGACATGATGGTGCGCTGGGCTAATGAAGACCCATACTTATCGCCAAAACAAGGTTATGCAGGAGAAACTCCGAGTGACTTGGGCTTTGACGCGAAGTATCACATCGAGCTTGGTGAACAGTATTCTGACTTTAAACTATGGTTAGAAAAGTCACAGTCTGCTGACTTGCTTAGCAAAGCTGTTTTGGATGAGGCAACAAAAACCGTTCACCTTGGCTATAGCTATCAGGAGCTGCAGGATTTGACGGGGGTTGAGTCGGTACAAATGGCTTTCTACTTCTTGAAAGAAGCCGCTAAAAAGTCTGACTCAACGACCAGTGATTCCGCTGAAATGATATTGCTGAAAAAATTCGCTGATCAAGGCTATATATCTCAGCTTGAGACAGATCGTATGGATCACATTGAGGGTATATATCGCAGCAGTCATGAGACCGACGTTGACAATTGGGATCGCCGTTATTCTGGTGCTGGTTATGATGAGTTAAGCGACAAGCTTGCGGGTGCGAACGGCGGTGTTGAAGAACAATTGTCAGTACTTCTCAAAGAGCGCAAAGGCCTCTTAATTGGAGAAGTTCATGGAAGCGATGTGAATGGTCTGCGCTTTGTTAATGAACAAATGGACGCGCTCAAAAAGCAAGGTGTGACAGTCATCGGCTTAGAGCATCTTCGTTCCGACCTTGCCCAACCACTGATCGACAACTATTTGTCCACAGGCATCATGTCTAGTGAGTTGAGTGCAATGATCAAAACTAAGCATTTAGATATTACGTTGTTTGAAAACGCCCGAGCTAACGGGATGCGTATTCTTGCTCTAGATGCAAATAGTACAGCGCGGCCTACAGTTCAAGGTACAGAGCATGGCTTGATGTACCGTGCTGGTGCTGCGAACAACGTTGCCGTCGATGCATTGCAAGCTCTTCCTGATGGCAAAAAGTTTGTCGCTATCTACGGGAAAGCGCACTTGCAGTCACATAAAGGCATCGAAAGCTTTGTTCCAGGTATTACCCATCGTTTAGGGTTGCCTGCACTTAAAGTGAGTGCCTCGGATCAGTTTGTCATCGAGCAAGATGATAAGACTTTACGCACTGTCTACGATGATGTGGCGAACAAACCTAAGATTGAATTCCGAGCAAGCTTAAATGGCTCAGATGACACAGTTAAAAACAAAGACGTTAACAGTTGGGAACGCCTCATAGTATCCCCTCAATCTGACGGCGGTGAAACGCGTTTTGACGGTCAAATCATTATCCAAATGGAGAATGATTCTGCGGTTTCCAAAGCTGCTGAAAATCTAGCTGGCAAACATCCAGATAGCACTGTGGTTGTACAGCTTGATTCAGACGGCAATTATCGTGTGATTTACGGTGACCCATCTAAGTTACCTAAAGATAAGTTAGCTGGACAATTACGTTGGCAACTTGTTGGTCATGGTCGAGATGAATCTGAAAACAATAATACTCATCTAAGCGGTTACAGCGCAGATGAGTTAGCCGTGAAACTAGCAGCGTTCAATCAAGCGTTTAGTGAAGCTGAAAATGTCAAGGCTAGCCCTGATCATATTAGTGTAGTCGGTTGTTCGTTAATCAGTGATGACAAACAAAATGGCTTCGGAAGACTTCTTATTCAATCGATGGGTGACAACGATATCCGTAGCGATGTTTCTGTCCGTAGCTCAGAAGTTGCTGTTGACTCGAATGGTCGTAAACATACCCATGACGAAAATGGTCATTGGGTACAAAAAGAGAAAAGCAACAAAGTGACACTTAGCTGGGATGAACAAGGCGAAGTGACCGAAAAACATGAACGTATAAGAAATGGTATCGCAGAAGGAGACATCGATCTTTCTCGCGTAGGTACCAGCGACGTTGATGAGACCGCTCGCGGCGCAATTGCTGAAAACAGTGATGTGTTCAATGCACCAGAAAAACGCAAGAATGATACAGAGTCCTCATCATCTGGTAGCAGTAAGAGCAAGCTCAGTTATTCTGGCAATATCCAAGTTAATGTCGGTGATGGTGAGTTTACTGCAGTTAACTGGGGCACTTCAAACGTTAGCATTAAAGTCGGCACTGGTGGCTTTAAATCTCTCGCTTTTGGTGACAACAACGTGATGGTTCACGTTGGTGACGGGGAAAGTAAACACAGCTTTGATATTGGCGGATATCAAGCTCTAGAAGGCGCACAGATGTTCATCGGTAATCGTAATGTGAGCTTCAATTTGGGGCAAAGCAACGACCTTATTGTGATGATGGATAAATCAATTCCTACGCCTCCTCTGGTTAATCCGTTTGACGGCGCCTCTCGAATCTCTGGTGTGTTAAAAAGCATAGCGAGTTCAGGTGAAGGTCAAGATTGGTTGGCTGCTCAAGAGCAGCAGTGGACATTATCTGGGGCTAAAAAGTTCGTTAAAGATATGTCTGGCTTAGATCAGAGTAGCAGTGTTGATTACACAAGCTTGGTTGACTTAGATTCTCAAAACGAACGCAGTAGCCGCGGCTTGAAAAATGACGCTGAAGCGACGTTAAACAAGCAATACAACCAGTGGTTAGGCGGAAGTGATAACTCTGACTCAAGCAAAATGAGCCGTGCAGATAAGTTCCGACAAGCGAATGAGAAGCTAGCGTTTAACTTTGCTGTTGGTGGCCAAGGCGCTGATATTCAAGTGACGACGGGTAACTGGAACTTTATGTTCGGTGATAATATTCAGTCGATTCTTGATACCAATTTGGGTTCGTTGTTTGGTCTTATGACTCAACAATTTTCCACAACGGGGCAAGCTAAAACAACGTTTACTTACAGCCCCGAGGATCTTCCTCGTCAGTTAAAAAACAAGCTTCTAGGCCAACTTGCCGGTGTAGGTGCAGAGACGACGCTAGGTGATATCTTCGGTGTGGATTACACAGCTGCAGGGCATATTGTGTCTCGTACTGGCGAATCAGTAGATGGTGTCGCAATCCTAAAAGAAATGCTGGAAGTTGTTGGTGAGTTTAGTGGCGATCAATTACAAGCCTTCGTTGACCCAGCTAAGTTGCTAGACAGCCTAGAGTCGGGCATCAATATGGGTGCTGACGGCATTAAGACGTTCGCAGAAACACACGGCTTGAAAGAAAAAGCACCGGAAGAGGAAGAAGATAATTCATCCGTTTCTGTCAATGGCACTAATGTCGCTGGAGCTCAAGATAACGGCGATGCAATAACGGCAGATAGCTCCGCTAAAGAAGATCGTGCATTTGGTTTTAATTCGCTAAATCTACCTAATTTGTTTGCGACTATTTTCAGTGAAAATAAGCAAACAGAAATGAAGTCGCTGGTGGAAAACTTAAAAGAAAACCTGACGGCTGATCTACTGAATATGAAGGAGAAAACATTTGATTTCCTTCGTAATAGCGGTCACTTGCAAGGTGATGGAGACATCAACGTTTCTTTAGGCAATTACAACTTCAACTGGGGTGGTGATGGTAAAGATCTCGGCGCGTACCTAGGAGATAACAATAACTTCTGGGGTGGTCGAGGTGATGATGTCTACTATGCGACAGGAACATCTAATATCTTTACCGGCGGTGAAGGCAATGATATGGGTGTGCTAATGGGACGTGAAAATATGATGTTCGGTGGCGAAGGCAATGATACAGCCGTCGTTGCTGGACGAATCAATCACGTGTTCTTGGGCGCGGGTGATGATGAGTCGTTTGTCTTTGGTGAAGGCGGCGAAATTGACACTGGAACTGGCCGTGATTATGTCGTCACATCTGGTAACTATAACCGTGTTGATACAGGCGGCGACCAAGACTACTCAGTTACGATTGGTAATAATAACCAAGTTGAGTTGGGGGCTGGTAATGACTTCGCCAATGTCTTTGGCAATTACAACCGTATCAATGCTAGTGGCGGCAATGATGTTGTTAAGTTAATGGGTTATAACGCGGTGCTCAACGGTGGCGAAGGTGATGATCACCTAATTGCTGCTGCGCTTTCTAAGTTCAGCCAGCTCAATGGTGGCGAAGGAAGTGACGTGATGGTACTTGGTGGATTCCAAAATACCTTCAAGGGCGGCACTGGCGTAGATAGCTTTGTTGTAAGTGGTGACGTCATTGACAACCTCGTTGAAGACATTCGCAGCGAAGACAACATTGTTTTCAATGGGATTGACTGGCAGAAATTGTGGTTAGAACGCAGTGGCTATGATCTTAAATTGTCGATACTGCGCGATCCTGAAAGTGATACTGACCAAGCCAAGTTTGAACACATTGGTTCTGTTACTTTCAATGATTACTTCAATGGTAACCGTGCGCAAGTTGTTGTGGCGATGGGAGATCAAGGCACATCCCAAGATCATACTGTGTTGTCCAATAATGCGGTTGATGCATTAGTTCAAGCTATGAGCGCTTTTGAGCCTCAGGCTGGTGATAATGGCTTTATCGATAACCTTGATAGTAAATCTCGCGTTGCGATTACAACAGCATGGTCCGATGTATCTAAAGGGAACAGTGTTATTTCGTAGCAAATAACCTCTACTTTAGTTAAATAATATGAGCCGTCTTCTTTTGAAGACGGCTTTATTAATTCAGCACACTTACTTTTCCTTTCGCTACCAATTGATCTCGAACCGAGTCGTATGCCCAGTTGAACGCAATCGCGTAAAGTACGAAGAAAATAACTAGGCCGATGTCCATGATCAGTACGGTTAGGAAATCGAGTTGTAGAACCCACATCAAGACAGGTAGAGTCACTGTCATTAAGCCAAGCTCAAAACCTAATCCGTGCAGAACACGTGTTTTCTTGGTTCTTTTGCTTCGGTCAGCTCCGTAAATTTTGTCGTAGCCATAGTTGTAAACGTAGTTCCAAGCCATCGCTATCAATGATATTGCGAGCGCTAAGCCTGCCATTTCACCTGCGCCGTTTCCTGTAATATAGGTTGCAAGCCCTGCCATCAAAACCAAAGCAACCAATTCAAATAGCACCATGTGCAACATGCGTTCTTTATGTGACATTTTTCTAACTCTCTTTACGATTAAATAGCCGCCGATGGGCTAATGACTTGGCTAGATAATATCTACTTAGGTGATAATATAAAGATATTTAGTATCACATATAGTGATAGTAAGTTTTGGGAGACACCGAATGTACAACATTGAACAACTGAAAATGTTTGTGTATGCCGTTGAATTAGGTTCATTTTCTGCCAGTGCTCGTCATTTGGGTAAGGTGCAGTCGGCGGTGAGCCAAGGCATCAGTAATCTTGAAATAGATTTTAATGTTGAGCTTTTTGATCGTTCGACTCGAAAGCCTTCATTAACCAAAGCGGGCGAGCAGTTATTTAAACAGGTGAAAGCGATCGTGCTGCAGGTTGAAGATCTGAATGTGACGGTTAGTGCGATGGGTAGCGGTGAAGAGGGGCTCATCAAAATTGCTTTAGATGATTCATTACTGGTTCCGAACTTATCTAAGATCCTTAGTCAGTTCAGTCAACAATTCCCTGCTACTGAAGTTGAACTGGTTGCGTGTACCACAACAGAGGTCAATCCGTTAATTATCGAAGAGAGGTCCGACATTGGATTGATGTTTACCAACTTGGCTTTTGATGTCGGTTCTGAGCCATGCTTTATCGGTCACTTACCGTTTATTGCTGTGTGCCATCCAAGTCATGCGCTCGCAAAAACAGGTGTGGCGAAACTCACTGACTTACTCCCGCATCGTCAGTTAATGTTGAGAGGAGACAAAGGCAAGGTGATGGACCAGTTTCCACTGATTGCCGGTAAGGTATGGTGGTCAAACAGCTTTATTGTGATCAAAGAGATGGTACTCGGCAGCGATATTGGCTGGGCCTACTTACCTAGGCACCTTGTCGAAGAGGAGCTGAATAAGCAGCGTTTAGTGGAGATTAATGTCTCATTCGATCACAAAACATGGTCGCCGCCCGTTGATCTTGTTCTGTCTAAAACACGCTCTAAAGGCCCTGCGTTACTTTGGCTTGAACAAGCTTTGAAAGGCTTATTAGACGAAACGTAAACTGGATGAGACTTAAATTGGATCAAACTGAATAAAGAAAAGGCTCACCGTTTAACGTGTGAGCCTTTCTGTTTGACGTGATGCTGCTTTTTATCAGCTCTAGATGTAGACGCTAGACGCTAGGTTTAACCGTCTGACCGTTGTAGTACTTGTCTTTCATCTTAAGCGCCACGTTCACTAGGTAAATCAACACAGGTACTTCAATCAGTGGACCGATAACACCGGCAAACGCTTGGTCTGAGTTGATACCGAATACTGAGATAGCAACGGCAATCGCTAGCTCGAAGTTGTTACCTGTCGCTGTGAATGCAATTGATGCGTTCTTGTCGTATTCAATACCCATCTTCTTACCAATGAAGAAGCTGATGAAGAACATCGCTGTGAAGTAGATAGTCAGTGGAACAGCAATCAACAATACGTCCATTGGCAGTTCTACAATCATCTCGCCTTTTAGGCTGAACATCAGAACGATAGTCGCCAGTAGTGCAATCAGTGTGATTGGAGAGATGCGTGGAATAAACACATCGTTGTACCACTGCTCGCCTTTCATCGACACAAGGATCTTACGGCTTAGGAAGCCCGCTAAGAATGGGATACCTAGGTAAATAAGTACACTGTGTGCAATGTCGATCATCGAGATATCAACCAACATGCCTTCGTAACCAAATACTGGCGGAAGAACGCTGATGAACAACCACGCCATAAAGCTGTAGCTCACCACTTGGAACGCACTGTTTAGAGCAACTAATGCCGCACCGTATTCTTTGTTACCGCCGCCGATGTCGTTCCAAACCAGAACCATCGCCACACAGCGAGCAAGACCAATCAGAATGACACCGACCATGTAACCTGGGTGGTCGCCTAAGAATGTTAGCGCCAACACAAACATCAGAATTGGGCCAACAAGCCAGTTCATGATCAGAGACAGCTTGATCGCTTTCTTATCTTTTACCACGGTGCCTAGCAGGTTGTAGTTAACCTTAGCCAGAGGTGGGTACATCATTAAGATAAGGCCAATCGCAAGTGGAATGTTGGTGGTACCAACCGACATAGATTCGTTCCACTGTTCGATCTGTGGGAATAGGGTACCAAGCAATACACCAAGGCCCATGGCAATAAAAATCCACAGTGTTAAGTAGCGATCTAGAAAACCTAACTTTGGTTTCATGATAATCTCTCTTTTGTTGATATCGTTAATCGTCGAAAAACGATATTTAAAGGCAAAAAATACGCTTAGTTTATTGTGTTCGACAAACTAAGCGTGGTTAATCTATTTCAAAATGGTGTCGATTAGCGTCTCAAATTGCTGAATATTATCTCGATTAATGCGGTAGCACATCTTCGGTGGTATCGATTCAGCAGTGATGAACCCAGAGGTTTTCAAGATTCTTAGGTGCTCTGATACTGTCGATTGCGCTAAACCTAATTCGCTAACCAAGTCACTGTTCAAACAGCCGCCCGATTTTTCTAGCGTTGAAAGGATACTCAATATACGAACTCTTGCCGGGTGAGCGAGCGCTTTCGCTAGAGTTGCCATTTGCTTTTCAGCTTCGGCATCACCATGTCCGATTGGCAGAGCACAGCCACCAGTTGTAGAGCAAGTTTCGTTCATATTGATGTTTCGCTTTCCATAATCGTTAAATGACGATTAATAGTAAGCCCATTTTATATAAGGGTCAATGTGATCTTTCAATTTGCTTCTAAATTGGATGTCAAAATCCATATTTATCATTGAAATTCAATAGACTAAGACTTGGATGAACCAAACCAGTATAACGGCCACTTTTGTTGTGAATAGCTGTTATTCAATAGCGTACTGATACCAACCAAAGCGATGCTGCCTACTAATACGGGAGTGAATAAGAACGTCCAATCCACATGTGCGGTACCTGCCAAAGCTATCACAATCGGATTAGCGCCAGCGGGTGGGTGAACCGCTCGACAGTATTGCATTAGCATGATGGATGAGCCGACAGCGATTGCCATGGCCAAATAAGAATCCCCAAAGCCATATAACACGACTAAACCCACTGCAGCCGAAATAAAGTGACCCGCGATGACGTTTCTAGGTTGAGCTAACGGCGATGTAGGTACAGCAAATAGAAGCACGCAAGTGGCGCCAAATGGAGCCATTAGCCACGCAACCCCAGAACTTTCTGCTAATAAGCACAAGATTAAGATACCCAGCGTACCGCCAATAAAACCTCTAATCAGTTGGCTTATGCTTGCTTTCGGAGGAAGAGCTCCACCACCAGATAGTTTACCGATCATAATCATTTCCTCTTGTTATCTCTTTTTATTGCAAGTGTACAGGTCTGTACTGTTTGATTTGAATGATACAGATCTGTACACTTCTTGCAACGAGAAAGTGAGCTCAGCTATTTCAGAGCGATTTTAAGGTTGATTAACGATGAGTAAAAAAGATCTGATTTTGGATGTAGCGGAGTCGCTATTTAATCAGTATGGCTATACCGCTGTTGGGGTAGATATGATTCGTGATGAGGCGGCGGTTTCCAAAACCTCCATGTACCGCCATTTTGGATCGAAGACCAAGCTGATTGAAGCCGTGTTGGAAAGGCGTCACCAGCGTTTCGAGTCGAGTTTAGAAGCGGCGCTATCATCAACTTCTGGGATACAAAAACAACTCGATGCGCTGTTAGATTGGCATCTTGCGTGGTTTGAACAACCTGACTTCAAAGGCTGCATGTTCATGCACGCCTTGGCGGAATTCAAAGAGTCCGAAGATGACATTGCGATGCTCTCGCGACAGCACAAGGCTTGGCTCAAGAGTACTATTTACAAAGTAGTCAGTGGTGGCGAAGAGGTAGACGTTGCAATATTAGAATTACGCAGTGAATCAGTCATGACCTTCATTGAAGGACTTATCGTGAGAAGTGAGTTTGGTGAGTTAGACGCGAGTGTGCATTCAAATAAAGAAGCTTGTCGAAAAGCACTGTATGCATTGGCAGCTTTAGACTTAACTTAGAATTAACTGATGAGGGTAGGTTGTGCCTACCCTCGCTGCACCGTTTCAGCAGCGTCGTGTTGGGTAATCAACTTCATTAAAGTGACTGATAGTTCTTGATGTAATCAAGTGTACGATCAGCGTATGCATGTGAACCCAACATCTCAGACAAACCACGAAGTGTCTTGTAAGGTTGAGATACCGCAACCATATTAATTAACCAAGATGGAATAGACCCTCCTGGGTCACTCAATACTTGATAAGAAATATGAGTTGTATTGTTGTTCAGGGGTGTGAGAACCCATCGTGATTCTAAATGAGCCACTCTGACCACACTTTTATCTTCATTTGGAAGGTAATTAGGCCTACCGTTTTGGTTAATTATGACGATTAATGTGTCGGGATCTTGCTCGATAAAGTTCTCGACAATGGCTTCGCGATCCGAGACGGGCCAAGGCGCTTTTGTATAAGTTTTAGTGACAGTGTGTACTTCACTAAAGTGGTCTATCTCTTCCATTTCATCAATGTTCTCTACCCATTGAGTGCCTACTGAAGTATCAGTAAACAAAGCGATGATTGAAGTAAGATTGGCTTTGATATCAGCTTCTGCACGAAACTCCTTAAAGTCGTTACCTTCAATTTTTCGATTGTAGACTTCGATGCCTTGCTTATTACGTACGAGCTTCCACTCATTGCCATCCAACGCTAACACTGAAAAAGACGTCGCAACCATAATGAAAGTTAGAATCTTACTGATCACGACAGTGCTCGTCCTTTCCAAGAGATTGTATTGTTCTTTGATAAGCGATAACTGTTGAGAATCAACAAGCTTTGCAACGAAATCCCCAAAGGCACGGTTAGCGCATAACGAGCTGGTATAAAGAGCTCTTTGACCAAAATAAGATAAGTGACAATGGAAGCGAACAACATCAGAGCATTGATCGCTAAGGAATAGGTGTTGAATGATGAAGGGTCGCCGATGAAATAGTGAGTTGATACAAGCAGCATCACCGGGGCAGCCCATGCAATGATATTCGTTTTGATGAATGCACCAAGTACTTGGAATCTTGATTGGCAATTTACAATAAGATTTATGTTTTTGGAGAAACCCGCCCAAATCGAACCAAAGTCGGAATACATATGAGTACTCATGAGTTCGTCCGCAAAAGCCCAAAATGCTTTTAAACCGCATATCTTCATGAGCTTTGCAAAAGCGATGTCTTCGGATATCTCGCTGGCTACCGCAGTATGTCCACCTACCGCATCGTATGACTTTCGTGTAAACAACATGGCTTGGCCGTTAGCAATGGCGTCTGCTTTTGACTTGTCGTTTGCGTTCTTGAAGTTCATGTAAGACGCGATTGAAAGAAATATGCCGGGTAAGGTGATTTTCTCAACGGTTGATGTGAATGCTTGCCTAGGGTTGAACGACAGCAAATCCGTTTTGTGTCTTGAGGCGAAATGGATAACGCTCTGTAGCATCAAGGGTTCAGACTTTGTATCAGCATCGATGAAATACAAATACTCACCCGTTGCCTGCTGTGAGCCCACCATGCAAGCGTTGCTTTTCCCTAGCCAATTGGGTGGTAACTTCCTTCCCGATATGCAGCGAACGTTAACACTCGATGCGTCGATTAGCGTATCAACAATAGCCCTTGTCGAATCAGTAGAAAAATCATCAACCACGATGATTTCAAACCTGTCTTTTGGGTAGTTTTGCTTCATTAGCGAACTGAGGCTGGTCTCAATATTATCTTCTTCATTTCTCGCAGGGATAATAATGGACACGGTTGGCCACTTGGTTCGGTTCAACGAAATTTTAGGCGTAATGTGAACGCGATGGCGCGCTAAATTGGCAAGTGTGATTAAAAACTTGATGGTAACGATGCAAAACAAAGTCGAAGTGATAGCTAGAATCATGATTACAGTGGTCAACAAATAAAGTGATAGAGATCTAAGGAGCGTATAGCCTGGAGGGGTTTCGTTCACCTCTGGTATGTAGGACTCAATCATTCAAAGTGACATTTCGGTTAGCTCAGTTTTGCGTTTGAATCACATTTGAAGCGATTTATTAGAGCTCAGAAATAAGCATTGCATTCACTGGCTACTCTAGCGATATAATCGAACGTAGAACCGTTACGAAAGATAACAAAAAATCATAATTTACACTTTAATTTTTACTAATAGGTAAGCCCTGAAATGCCACAACAGAACATCAAATTTATCGCTGCTGATATGGACGGCACTCTGCTTAATGAACACGGAAAGTTAGACCCAGAATTTTTCAACCTTTACGAGCGCTTAGAAGCTCAAGACATTATTTTTGCTGCGGCATCGGGTCGTCAGTACTACAGCTTGATGGAAACCTTTGCCCCGCTAAAAGATCGCATGATGTTCGTTGCTGAAAACGGCACATTGGTGATGCATAAAGGCCAAGAGCTTTACAGCTGCTTACTTGATACTGATGCCATCAAAGAGATCATTAAAGAAGCTCGCGCGATTGAAGGTGCTCATGTGGTGCTATGTGGTAAGAAGTCTGCATACATCGAAACCAAAGATGAGCGTGCTCTAGCGGAGATCTCTAAGTACTACCACCGCCGTGAGCAAGTAGAAGATTTACTGGCGGTAGAAGACGATTTCATCAAGGTGGCTATCTGCCACTTCGACGGTTCACAAGAGAAAGTGAACCCAACTATTGATGCCAAATTCGGTGAGAACTACCAAGTGGTTGTGAGTGCGAAAATTTGGCTAGATGTGATGAACGCTGAAGCGTCAAAAGGTGCGGCGATTAAACATCTACAAAACACATTAGGTTTCACTTACGAGCAGACCATGAGTTTTGGTGATTATCTAAATGACTTGGAAATGCTTAAAGAGAGCTACCACTCTTACGCTATGGAAAATGCACATCCAAAGCTGAAAGAGATTGCTCGTTTTGGCGCGCCAAGTAACGTTGATGCCGGTGTGTTCCAAGTGCTAGAGAAGCTGCTAGCGCAACGCTCTTAAGCTCCAACAGATTTTTATTAAAGCCAACTCGTGAACATGAGTTGGCTTTTTTGTTGGCTACAGATCCAGTTAGTTAAATTTGAACGATTGTTCAGGTTGTTGTAGTCTGAAGATAAATTGGATGCCTGCTTATACAGCGGACATGCCTTATCAATGATCATTTGGAATGACGATGAGCAAGAAACTTCAACTTGATATTATTTCTGACGTGATGTGCCCTTGGTGCGTGGTCGGCTACAAAAACCTAGAGCAAGCCGTTTCAGAGCTTGGCTTAGAACAACAGATTGAACTTGAATGGCAGCCGTTTGAGCTTAACCCTGATATGCCGGAAGAGGGCGAAAACCTGCGTGACCATATCATGAGAAAATACGGTTCTAGCGCAGAAGAGAGTCAACGTTCACGTGAACAGCTTGCGGCTCGTGGCAAAGCGGTTGGTTTCGATTTTAACTTCTATGACAACATGAGAATGGTGAATTCACGCCACCTGCATGTGCTACTGGATTTTGCACTAGCGCACGGTAAACAGACTGAGTTAAAGCTACGCTTCTTTGCTGCTCACTTCACAGAGCAGAAAGACCTGTCTGATCTTGAGGTCATCGCGCAAGAACTTGAAGCGGTTGGGCTAAACTCAACGAAGGCACTGAAGCGCCTAAAGAACATCGATAACTTGAAGCAAATTGAAGCGCAAGAGTTTGAATGGCAACGCATGGGAATCTCAGCGGTTCCTACCGTGGTATTCAACCGAAAGAGTGCAGTCACTGGTGCGCAGACGGTCGAAACGTACAAGCAAATTCTTCAAGAACTTATTGCTGAATCATAAGCCGATTATTGGTATCAATTAGAGTCTGAATTACATGGAATCACTGTCACTCGCTCAAGCGCAAAAACTGGTATTGCTTTCGCAAAAGCTGCCGCCTAAGAAGTTACCACCTAAAAAGCAACGCAATGGGGGCACTTTGGCGAACACGCTGTTTGCGATTGAAAACCTTGGATATGTGCAAATTGATACCATCTCTGTGATTCAGCGAGCTCACCATCATACGCTGTGGAATCGTAATCAAGACTACAAGCTTGATCATCTGGATAAGCTGTTAGAGCGTCGAGAAGTGTTTGAGTATTGGTCGCACGCTGCCGCTTTTCTACCTATGCGTGATTACCGTTTCAGCTTGCATCGAAAGAATGGGTTTGCGAGCGGTAAGCTTAAGCATTGGTATAAAAAGGATGATGCACTGATGGCGCATGTTCTCAAACGCATTGAGAGCGAAGGGCCATTAATGGCGAAAGACTTTGAAGGGGATAGACCAAACCCTGGCGGATGGGGTGGCAAACCTGCCAAGCAGGCGCTAGAGATTTTGTTTATGCAAGGTGACTTAATGGTGCCGAGCCGAGTGAACTTCCATAAGGTGTATGACCTAACCGAGCGAGTTTTGCCGAGTGGCATTGATACCTCAGAACCAACGGAACAAGAGTACATCGAGCATCTAATTACGCGTTATTTAGAAGCTAATGGTGTGGGAATAGCGTCGGAAATGAGCTATCTACTCAAGAACACGAAACCACTGATTCAGAAAACACTCCAGCATATGCTTGAAGACAAACAAGTGTTGAAAGTGGATATTCAAGGCTCGGATTATTATGTGTTGCCGGATGCTTTTGAACTGTTGAATCAACCTCTTTCTAGAACCAAGTTAAAGATACTGTCTCCGTTTGATAACCTGTTGATTCAACGAAAGCGAATGCAATCACTGTTTAATTTTGATTATCTTCTTGAGTGCTATGTGCCAGAAGCCAAGCGTCAGTTTGGTTATTTTAGCTTACCGATTCTCTGGCAAGGTGAGCTGGTGGCACGAATGGATTGCAAGGTCGACAGGAAGAGTGGTTTGCTCAATATCCGTAACTTGGTTGTGGAAGAGCGAATTAAAAACCATGAGTCGTTGGTTCATGCTTTATGCGATGAACTAAAACACTTCATGGTGTTCAACCAATGTGATGAGATGATCGTCCATAACACCACGCCTTCTGATCTTGGCAAGTGCTTGATGAGCCATTGGCAAACAGTCTAGCGGTTTTGTTGTTAAAAAAACTCTTCGTTACTTAGAAGCCTCTTTGCTAATTCGTCAGCGCTTAGTTACTCAGAAAGAGTGGCTAACAAGAATTCGACAAAGGTTCGGTTCTTCAACGACAGTTGCTTGGTTTTGTAGAGCAAGTGAATCGGCTTAGGGAAAGGTGCCATGCCGGGCAAGATCTCCAATAGCATTCCACGCTCAATTTCTTCGGCAACTAAGATAGTCGGCTGTAACAATACGCCTACGCCTTGAAGGGCAGCATATCGCAACACATCACCATTATTCGACATCAAGCGCACACGCTCTTTATTCGGTGTGGTGTGAGGGGCTTGGCTGCTGTAACTGAATCCAAGCGATGGGTGCTGCGCCAAGTCTTCTAGTACTCTGATTTCAGCATGTTGGTTTAGGTAAGCGGGCGCGGCGCAATAACACATCTCATAATCCCCTAAATACCTTGCGACCAAGCTTGAATCGGACAGGTCGCCAATTCGCACAATCAGGTCAATGTCGGATGAATAAGGGTCGACAAGGTCATTATTCAACATCAGCTCAACGTTGATGGTTGGGTGATGTGCGAGAAATTTGGCCACGATAGGGGCGAGCACCTTGTTTCCATAGGTAACTGGGCAGTTAATTTTTACCGTGCCTTGTGGTTGGTTTTCCAAGGTTTGAATGAGGTTTTCAGCATTGCTGATGTCTTCGAGAATTCGCTTACATTCTCGGTAATAAAGCTGCCCTGAATCGGTTAACGATTGCTTACGCGTGGTGCGGTGGATCAGCTGAGAATTCAAACTGGTTTCTAAGGAATGGACATGTTTACTGATCATGGTCGCCGACAAGTTGAAGTGGTTTGCGGCACTGCGAAAGCTGCCTTGTTCCACAACATAGACGAAGACTTTCATGCTGGTTAACTTATCCATTAAACACTCTTGGTTGATAAACAATAAACAAAAGGTGAGTTTATCAATTATTAGGGGTTAATTATATTAATGGCAAACCGATAATTAACTAAAATAAGAGCGTGAAATGCCTCAAATGAATGAAATCATCTTTGTTACTGCCGAACTTAAGATCAAAACCAACATAGAGCGAGCTGCTGCGATCGAAGCCATCGAACAGTTTTGTTTAGACATGCAAAGCGAACCGGGCTGCCTACAAGCGATTGCAACCTATGATCAAAGCCAAAGCGATCGTGTGATCTTGCTTGAACAATACGCAAACCGCGAGGCGATCAATCAGCACTTTGTGATGCCTCATACCCAAGCGTTTATTGAGCGTGGCATTACCGAGTTGGTTCAAGCATTCGAAACGCAACGTGGACCTATCAAAGCACAAGAGCAGGAGATCTAAGACATGAAATGGGGAATCCTAGGAACTAGCTTTATCTCAGGCGTAATGGCGGATGCGATCAAAGGCGATGCTCAAAGCGAGCTGTATGCCGTTGCTGGTCGTACTGAAAAAACACTAAACGAGTTTGCTGCCCAATACCAACCAACACGAACCTTCAACAGCTATGACGCCTTGATTGAAGATGAGTCAGTCGACATCATCTACATTGCTCTGCCAAACCATGTTCATCATGAGTATGTGATTAAAGCGGCTCAAAAATGCAAAGCGATCTTGTGTGAAAAGTCTCTGTCGGTTGATATGGAAAAAACCGAGCAAGCTTTGCAAGCGGTGAAAGAAGCGGACGTATTCTTTGCTGAAGGTCTGATGTACTTAAACCATCCACTCATCGCCAAGCTTCATCAAGAACTAGCAACCGGTGAGATTGGCGAAGTGCGATCAATTCAAGGTTCATACGTTGCGGCGATTGATCAGTTCGTTAATCCTGCAAGTAAAGGCGCGTTGTACAACCTGGGTTGTTACCCAATGTCTTTGATTCACTCTGTCGCACAACACCAGTTTGGTGAGAGTGTGTTTGATGATGTGCAGATCTCAGCAATCGGCCGCCGAGGCGAAGATGGCAATATCTGTGAGTCGTCGGCGATGATGCGTTTCAACGGCAGTTTTACCGCGCAAATCCACACTGCTGAAGATCACGGCTTAAAGCATGGTTTTACGATCCTAGGTAGCAAAGGCTGTATCACGCTAGATACTAATCCATGGCTACCGACGGCAGAAAACACGTTTACGGTAGAGATCTATGAGACGTCGACACGTGAAGTGAAAGTCGAAGCGCAAGGCGATGGTTTCCATTATCAAGTGCGCAATATCCGCCAAGCCGTTGAGCAAGGTGATACACAACTTGCTGCACCGATGGCGACTCATCAAGACTCTCGTGTGATCATGAAGTTACTGACTGATTGGGAACAAGCGGCGAGCTAAGATCTTCGTAAATTCGTATTCGCCTCATGTTTGATTGCCTCGTAAGCTATCAAACATGAGGCGTTTCCTCTATTTTTCCAGTCGACCCTCCCCAATAAATACTTTGCATTTAAAACCGCCACAGTGTCCAATATCAGGTAGTACGAAACTGACCGAAAAACCTTATTTTTTAAGGTGTTAAATAGGACCTTTACCGCATGCGTAAATCAGATAAGAAAATCGAGAATCAAATCAGAGACGTGTTAACTGACGTTTGTGAAGACACGCTGAAAGGCTTCGATGGTTTTTTGTGGGTGACTCACTCGGTCAACTTCTCTTCATTCCCGCAAAGTTTGAAAATCGTCTGCGTATTCGATACCAATCAAGATAGAACGAACTTCTTAGAGGGAGGAGGTCAGCAGAGTGTCTCTAGCGCAATCCAGGAAGCGTTCAATCAGGTTGGAATTCAACTGAAGAACATCGATAAGCACGTTAGCTTCGATACACAAGAAAATTGTGACCGTGACCATCAAGGGAAGTGGAACAAAAGGCTTTAATAAGCGGTAGCGCTAGGTGTAAAGCGATCTAAAGAGACGAAAGCCTACGCGAAGTAGGCTTTGTTATTGTATTTACTCTTGTTACTTAATTGCAGTACAGAAGCTGACGTCTGAATGCTGAGTTTGCGGATCGTAGCTGTGGTAGAGCTCAAAACAAGGTCGGTCTTCGGTTTCAATGCCGGATTCAATGACGTTACTCATTAAATCATCCCATGCTTTTGCATATTGACCGACTTCGGTGATCGTTTGTCTCATCACCGCATATTGCCCACCGGGAAAATCTTTTAATTCGATCCCACTTGGCACTTCAGTGTCGTCTGAAACCATCAAGCAGATGTCTGTTCGGCACTTATCTGTTGGAGTGATTTCTGGATTGTCATGATAGATAAAGATGCAACTATTACTCGCTAGTCCTTTCATTTCTGCCCATTGATAAAGACGACCGCTTGGCTCTTCATAGCCTTGTCCATAGGGGCCTGTCACTCGTACATACGCCAGTTTTGATGCTTCAAATTGTTGTGTTTTCATTGTCATACTCCATGTTGAAAGTTCGGAGTTAGTATATGAATTGCCGTCAGTTGCATCGTTTCCATTCTTGCGCAATGAATGTCCAATCTTGCTATTTCGAGTTAGCTCGCTGAACGCTTGGTAATCTTCGCAATCGCGAAATGCACTCGGTGTTACACCGAAATGTTGTTTGAATGCCTTGGCAAAGCTCTGAGACGATGAAAAGCCATAATCCAATGCGACGTTAATAATAGGTTGTTTGGATTTGAAGAGATCATTGGCTGCCGCTTCGAGTCTCAATCGTCTGATGAAATCAGCAAGCGTCTCGCCTTGAACGGCCTTAAAAGTACGATGAAAATGGTAGGGTGAAAAGTTGGCTAACGCCGCGACTTCTGGCAGGTTTAATGGCTCATTAAAGCGTTTTTCTAGATAACGGATAACGGGAATCAGCCGTTTGTGATAGTCAACTTTCATTGTTTTTCTCGCCTGTCTGGCCTTGTTTTGATGTTAGACAGAGAGCCTAACCTATCCAAACAGAGTTGCAATATTCACAGTGTAAAGGTGAGATGGACAAAGGGGATCATGTGATGAACTGGGGGGACAGAAGGCTCTAGAGGTTTTGCATATCGACTGATTGATGATTGAAGCCAATTGATCTTGCAGCATTAAGCAGAGCTTGTTGGGTTTTGAACACTCTTGGTTTCAGCTTTCTGTCAGACTCTAAGAAACTATTTACTCCCCATTTATTGCTTCGAACCATTAGATAATAACCATCATTATTTGGAGAGTTAACGGCGACGGCTGATTCTAGATCACCACGCTTGAAGTGATGTTTAAATTCGCGCAACAACATAAAAATTCCATTTTAGTAGATAAAGAAAAGGGAGCTCATGCTCCCTCTTTGGTTGATTTTCTAATTACAAGAATGCGCGGTATGGCAGTTCTGGGTCATTCTTAAAGATATCTGCAAAACCACGGAAGTGTTGGTAGTGCATGCGACCTTTATCTGTAGGGTAAGTGTATCGGCCACCGACTTGCCAGAAGAAAGGTGCGAAGCCGTATTGCAGACGTTCTTTCTTCATGTTCCACAGCATTTCAATTTCACGTGGGTCATTTTGGAAGTTAGCCCAGATATCGTGGTGGAAAGGAACAACGACTTCACAATCCAAAGATTCAGCGGCACGTAAAATGTCTGAAGATGTCATTTTGTCAGTCACGCCACGTGGGTTTTCACCGTAAGAAAGCAGTGCAACGTCGATCTTGTGGTCATTACCGTGCTTTGCGTAGTAGTTTGAGTAGTGAGAGTCACCAGAGTGGTAAACTGAACCGCCTGTCGTTTCTACTAGGTAGTTCACTGCACGATCGTCCATGCCACCTAAGATATCAGTGTCTAAAGAAGAAGTGCCTTCAGGAAGTGTCACTAGAGCAGTACGGTCGAATGCATCAAGAACCTTAATATTGACGTCTTTGATCTTAATCTCGTCGCCAACTTTCGCGATAACACAACGATCTTCTGGCACACCCCATTTCATCCATAAATCAACACACGCTTTAGGACCAATGAATTTAACGTGCTCGCCACAGTTTTGTAGAACGGCTGCAGCAACGTTGATGTCAATGTGGTCGCCATGGTCATGAGATGCCATAACCGCATCGATCTCTTTAATAGCGAAAGGGTCCAGTGGGAAGATTGCAGTACGTAGGTTTGGTTGAAGTGCTTCAACACCACCCATACGCATCATTTGGTGCTGGTTTTTCATTTTTTGAACAGCTTGTGTTTTTTTACCAGTACCACACCAGAAGTCCATTGATAGGTTTGCACCACCTTCTGATTTTAGCCAAATACCTGTACAGCCAAGCCACCACATAGAAAATGTATTCGGTTGCACGACAGTTTGCTCGATCTCTTCATTTAACCATGTGCCCCACTCAGGGAATGTATTTAGGATCCAAGACTCGCGAGTAATTTCGTTTACGTTGCTCATGATAATACCTTTTATTTCAATAATTTGATTAATTTTGGATGTAGGGAACCGAGCGCCCTAATTTTGATTAAGGCACTGAGCTAAATTTATTATTATTTGGTGGGCTTGCTCGCCCTGGATTTAAACTAGGATGACTTGCGTCCCTTGTGCTTCAATCCGCTTAACGACGTCTGGGTTGGCTTCTTTACCGGTGATGACTATGTCAATTTGCTTAGCGCTGCAAAATAGCATTCCAGTACGTTGCCCAACTTTTGAGCTGTCGACTACAACGACAAGCTTGTCGACTTGTTCAAGCATTTGCTGCTCTGCGACAGCGGTCAACATATCTGCTTTATAGAGGCCAGCATCGGTTAAGCCTTTACCAGAGGTAAACATCCAGTTTCCGGCATAGCCTCCCAGTGAATTGGGCGCGGGATTTAAAAAGATGTTCTGCGCTTTGTTGTATTGACCACCAATGATGATGACATCGTCATGATCTTCGTTGATCAAGTAGCTTGCGAGTGGGAAGTAGTTCGTTACGATCTGAACATCTTCCCCACATAACTGTTGCCCAAGTAGGAACGCAGTAGAACCACAGTTGATCACGACTGTATCGCCAGCCTCGCAAAGTCCAGCTGCTGCTTGCGCAATCTCAGCTTTCTCTTCATAGAAATCAGTGCTGTTTATATTGAGTGGTGACCACTTTCTCTTCTGAGTCTCTACTCGTTCTGCACCGTTTCGAATTTTTCTAAGCCTACCAACTTCATCCAGTTTAGCGATGTCGCGTCTTGCTGTAGCTGGTGAAACGCTAAATTTATCAATGATATGTGAGACGTTTATTGTCTGCATATCTTCTAACAGCGACACAATGCCGTTATGTCTTTGTACTTCATTCATATTTATCACTCTTTATGTCGTTGTGACAATTTGATGATTACTTTTGATTTGTTTTGATTCTAATAATCACCGTCATGATTGTCAAACCACATCGATATAAAAACCAGATCTTAATCACAATAATTTTTAAGTTATTGATTTTGTTCTTTTTGTTATTTTTCGGTGTGATCCGAAGCTCAATTAGGCACATTCTGGGTGTGGTTAATTGATATAAATCAAAGTAGTCACAAGTGAGCATTGAATGATTACTTTTGATTGGTAAAGTTTAGTTCGTGAGCAAAACTAGACATCATCACATCCTACAAACCATTAAAATTAAAAATTAATCAGGGGTAAAGATATGGAATTCTTATACGATATTTTCTATATTTTTTACAGTCAGGTAATGACCAAAGCACCATTGCTACTCGGTCTTGTTACTTGTCTGGGTTACATTCTACTCAAGCGTGACGCAACAACTATTATCTCCGGCTCTATTAAAACCATCGTTGGTTTCATGATAGTTCAGGTAGGTGCAGGAACATTGGTAGCGGGTTTCAAACCGGTGATTTTGAAAATGAGTGAGATTCATGGATTGACGGGGTCAGTGATAGACCCTTACACAACCATGATGTCTACCATGGAAACCATGGGCGACAATTACTCTTGGGTCGGGTATGCAGTATTGTTGGCACTGGGACTGAACATTCTTCTTGTTGCCTTCCGCCGCATTACTGGTATCAGAACCATCATGCTGACGGGACATATTATGTTCCAACAAGCTGGTCTCATTGCTGTTTTCTACTTCGTGCTTGGCGCAGGTATGTGGGAAACCATCATCTATTCAGCAATATTGATGGCGTTGTACTGGGGTATCTCGTCAAATATCATGTTCAAGCCGACTCAAGAAGTGACTGGCGGGGCGGGTTTCTCTATTGGTCACCAACAACAGTTTGCGTCATGGGTAGCGACAAAGGTTGCTCCTAAGCTTGGCGACAAAAATGACAGTGTTGACCACATCAAACTGCCTAAATGGTTACACATTTTCCACGATAGCATCGCAGCGACAACGTTAGTCATGACTGCTTTCTTCGGCATTATTCTTCTTTCATTTGGTCTTGATAACCTTCAAGACATGGCAGGAAAAACACACTGGTTTATCTATATTTTCGAAACTGGTCTGAAATTCGCAGTCGCTATTCAAGTTATTGTAACGGGCGTCCGTATGTTCGTAGCGGAGTTATCAGAAGCCTTTAACGGTATTTCTCAACGTCTTATTCCTAATGCTGTTTTAGCAATCGATTGTGCAGCTATCTACGCATATTCTCCAAATGCAATGGTATTCGGTTTCATGTGGGGCGCTGTTGGCCAATTCACAGCCGTTCTTGCAATGTTAGCCTTTGATTCTCCTATCATGATTATTCCTGGCTTTATCCCTATGTTCTTCTCGAACGCAACTATCGGTGTGTTTGCTAACCACTTTGGTGGTTGGAAAGCGGTAATGAAGATCTGTTTCGTGATGGGCATCATCGAAGTGGTTGGTTCTGCTTGGGCAATTCATATCTTTGCTCAATCGGGTGCAGAGTTTAATGGCTGGATGGGTATGGCTGACTGGGCGCTTGTCTTCCCACCTATCATGCAAGGTCTCTCGAGCTCTAATATGTTCTTCTTCGGGATTCTGGCTTTAGCTGGTGTCTACATGTACTTCGCTTCTAAGCAACTACGAGCTGAAGAAGACGCAGAAGCTGCTGCTGAAACAATGACCGCAGTAACGCCTGAAGGCATCGAGGTTGAAATCGCAGTACCACAACAATCGACAGCAACCGCTGAAGCGCCATCAGCTTCTACGACGTCAGCTTCTGCAACGTCAGAAATTCGCGTCTCACCAGCAGCTGACCAGAAACCGGTTCGTGTCTTAGTGTGCTGTGGCTCAGGTCAAGGCTCTTCAATGATGTGTTCTAAGAAAATCAAAGAGTACTTGGACAAGAAAGGCATCCCAAGCTCGACCTTTAACAGCGCCATTACTGATTACAAATCGCACCTTGGTTCATTCGACATCATCGTTACTTCGGTTGCTCTTGCAGCGAAGATCACGGGGCTTCCTGAAGGCAAGCAACAGTTAGCGGTGAAGAACATGATTATGGTGAAAACTTTCGGCGACGAGCTTGTTTCCATCATCGAGAACAACTTCCACAAATAATGATAAACGGCTCAGTGGTCTCGCACTGCTGAGCCAATAAAAACAATTATATAAGTGAGCAATAACATGAACTTAAAAGAATCTCTTATCAGGAATAACTCTATCCTACTGAACGCAAAAGCATCTGACTGGAAAGCCGCAATTAAGCTTGGTACTGATGCATTGGTTAAAGCTGGCATTACTGAAGAGCGTTACTACGATGCGATTACTAAAGCGATTGGTGAAGAAGGCCCTTATATCTGTATTCACGATGCGTTCGCTCTGCCGCATTGCCGCCCTGAAGATGGTGTGATTCGTACCGGGTTTGCGTTAACCGTGCTGGAAACCCCGATTACTTTTGAAGGTGTTGATGAGCCTGTTGACGTACTGATCACGCTAGCGGGTAAAGATTCAGAAGAACACATCGAAGGCACGATGCAAGTGGCGAACTTAATTGAATTCGATGAAGACTTCTCAAAACTTCGCGCATGCAAAAGCCCGGAAGAAGTGGCGCGTTTAATTGATGCTGCGTTACTGCAAGCGGAAGCAGCGTAAGGAGACAACTATGTCTAAATATAGCCAACTGAAACAACGTGTCTTAGAAGCGAATTTGCAACTTCCTAAATACGGCTTAGTGACATTTACTTGGGGCAATGTCTCTGAGTTTGACCGTACTAATGGCGTGATAGCGATTAAACCATCGGGTGTTGAATACAGTGATATGACGGCTGAAGACATGGTGGTCGTCGATCTAGAAGGCAACATTGTTGAAGGGAAACTTAATCCTTCAAGTGATACCGCAACTCACTTAGAGCTTTACAAAGCTTTCCCTGAGGTCAGTGGCATTGTTCACACACATTCACGCAGTGCCACAATTTGGGCGCAAGCGGGTATCGATATTCCAGCATTGGGCACTACTCATGCGGACTATTTCTACGGTGACATCCCATGTACACGTCGATTGTCTCACTCTGAAATTGCTGAAGAGTACGAGAAAAATACTGGCTTGGTGATCATTGAAGAGTTCAAGCAACGCCGAATTGATCCAATGGCCGTTCCCAGCGTGATTGTTGCAGGACATGCGCCTTTCTCTTGGGGCAAAGACGCCAACGATGCGGTTCACAACGCGGTGGTATTAGAAGAAGTTTCTGCAATGGCGTTGGCAACGCGCACCTTGAACAGCGGCATCAAAATTCAGCCAGAACTATCCGACAAACACTACTTACGTAAGCACGGTGAAAATGCTTATTACGGCCAACAGTAAATCGACTGTTCGTTTAAGTAGGCTGTTTAAGTAAGCCGTTTAACGAGCTTCGACTCTAAGTAGTTTCAATATTGACTAGGCCCGACTTCAGGGAATAAGTGAGAGGACTCTATGTATAAAGTGCTGGCGTTAGATCTCGATGGAACCGTGTTAAAGGATGATCACACGATTCATCCAGAAGTGAAAAAGGCGATCCAAGAAGCCAAACAAAGTTGTCATGTCGTGATTGTGACTGGTCGACACCACACAGCAGCACGACCTTATCACTACGAATTGGGTTTAGATACGCCAATCATTTGCTGTAACGGCACTTATGTTTATGACTATCAAACTGAAACGGTACTGACTCAAAATTCCATAGGTAAAGACAAAGCGCTGACCTTCATCGATATGGCAGACGAGTTTCAGCTCAAAATGGTCATGTACATCACGCATGCCATGACGTACTCACACTACAACCCATTTGCCTACATGTTGGCATTGGAAAGTTGGGCAGAAACGGCACCAGAGCAGCATCGCCCTCAAATTTACCAAGTGGAATCATTCATTGAAACGGCTCAGCAAGCCGAACACGTTTGGAAGTTTGTGGTGGAAGGTAGTCAAGATTCAGTCGACCGTTTAATGCAACACCCATGGATAGAAGAGAACTTCAACGGTGAGCGTTCTTGGTCAAACCGAATCGATTTTGCAGCGAAAGGTAACAGTAAGGGCCTACGCCTTGCTGAATACATTGCAGAGCTCGGTTATCACGCCGATGACGTTATTGCCGTCGGTGATAACCATAACGATATATCCATGCTCAAGTACGCCGGATTAGGTGTAGCGATGCTCAATGCTGATGACATCGTCAAGTCACACGTTCAACGCGTGTGCTCAACAGATAACAACCATGATGGCTTAGCCCGTCTAATACGTGAACAAATTAAAGGATAACAACATGACTAAACCAATGATTCAGATCGCCCTAGATCAAACAAACCTTCCTGCAGCAATTGAAGTGGCAAATAACGTTGAAAGCTTTGTTGATGTGATTGAGGTGGGTACTATTTTGGCGTTTGCAGAGGGAATGACGGCGGTTTCTACGCTTCGTAAAAATCACCCAGACCATATCCTAGTGTGCGACATGAAAACCACAGATGGCGGCGCAATTCTAGCGCGTATGGCATTTGAAGCAGGCTCCGACTGGATTACCGTTTCTGCAGCCGCACACATTGCGACTATTGGTGCATGTAAGAAAGTCGCAGATGAATTTAACGGTGAAATCCAAATCGAAATTTATGGTAACTGGACAATGGACGATGCTCAATCTTGGGTCGACTTAGGTATTTCACAAGCGATTTACCACCGTTCTCGTGACGCTGAATTAGCCGGTGTGGGTTGGACAGAAGAAGATCTCGTGAAGATGCGTGCCTTGTCTGAAATGGGCATCGAGCTTTCTATCACGGGCGGTATCGTGCCTGAAGACCTTTACCTATTTGAAGGCATTAAAGCGAAAACCTTTATCGCAGGTCGAGCACTTGCGGGTGACAAAGGTAAAGAAACAGCAGAAGCGCTAAAAGCTCAGATCGATCGCTACTGGAACTAGGAGGCGTTATGTATCAAAACCTGTTACGCCACCGTGTAGGGCTTTATGAAAAGGCCCTACCTAACGAACTCAGTTGGGAAGATAAACTTAAGCAAACCAAAGAACTCGGCTTTGATTTTCTTGAGATATCGGTCGATGAATCAGACGAGCGTCGCAGTCGACTAGATTGGAATGACGAAGAAGTGTATGCCTTGCGTCGCCTGTGCGAAAAGCACGGCGTACCGCTGCAATCCATGTGTTTAAGCGCGCATCGTAAGTTCCCATTTGGATCTGCAGACCCTGCGATTCGAGAACAAGCGGTTATCCATATGGAAAAAGCTATCTCACTCGCTTACAAATTGGGTATTCGTACCATCCAATTGGCTGGGTATGACGTTTACTACGAGCCCGCCGATAAAGTGACTCACCAGAGGTTCATTGAAGGCATGAAGCTTTCGGCGCAGTTGGCGGAAAGATCTGGGGTAATGCTTGCTGTGGAAATCATGGATACCGATTACTTGAATTCTTTGAGTAAGTTCGAAGTGCTGAGTCGCGAAGTTAATTCACCGTATTTCACGGCGTATCCGGATGTGGGCAATATCTCTGGTTGGAATTACGACATAGTGACTGAGCTAAAACTGAGTAAGCCTCATATTACTCAGATCCACCTCAAAGACACTTATAAAGTGACTGACGAGTACAAAGGGCAGTTTCGAGACTTAGTGATTGGTGATGGCGAAGTTGACTTCAATGCTATTTTTGAAACGTTGAAAGAGACTGAGTGCGTTGTACCACTCGTGATCGAGATGTGGGCTCAAGATGAACGTTGGAAAGAGAACATTCTCACGGCACAAAAACGTTTGAATGATGTTTGTGTGCAAACGGGTGTTCCGAGATTGTTTGACCACTAACTCTACTTAGAATGATTAACGGGTTTCTCTTTGCGTTCTCGATGCTCCTAACGAAAAGAGAAAATGCAGCATATTGCCCCCAATATGCTGCATTTTTATATCAACTTGGCACTTTAAGCTATTTAAAGCAGCAGAAGTTATGTCAATTTCGAAATAGTGGCGGTGCTTAAACAGCGATCGTCACATGATCACGGCCCACTTCAGCCATCTGAATCAGGTAGTCCGTGTGGTACTTCTTCTTGATGACTATTTGGCTACCGATTTCAGCAACAATCTTTACCACTTCCAACGCATCAGAAGGATGCAATGAAGAGTCTTTTGAAATTTCGATATTAACGCCTAAATTTGCCAATTTGATGATGTCGCTAGAATGCATGGTCGTGTCCAAGGTATTTGATTTTCGTGGACTATATCATCTTCAATTTATGCAACTCTACTTGGTTTAAGTAAAAATGGGTGAGATGTGCTCAAAATATGATTTCAATAGTAAAACAACGGCTTTTATTGCATCAATTCGTTTAATTGTCGGATTGTTGAATAAGATCATATTAAGACGATCATGAATAGGTTTTATGTATGGTGATTAGTAGTATGAGTCTCAAAACAATATGAGAGATTGACAATGCCAAAGTTAGATAAATATAAAGGAATTATTTTTGATCTCGATGGGACTCTGGTCAATTCTATGGTGGCACACGCTCATGCATGGGAACAAACTTGTCAGAAGTTTGGTATTCCCTATGACAAAGAGTGGCTCGATCAACTTGGTGGGATGCCATCGCGAAAAGTGACTCAAGAGATCCTTAAGCGTTACGATCTAACTCTTGATGCTCAACAAATTACTTCGGACAAAATCGCTAACTTTGAGGCTATTGAGCACAAAGGGGATGTTATTCCAGAGACATACGCACTCTTACAGCAACAGTATCAGTTGAAAAAGATAGGCATCGGCACTGGTGCTCAAGCCAAGCATGCAAGGGCGATTTTAAAGACGACCGATATCCCATCAATGATACGTACGATTGTGACTTCCGATGACGTAGAAAATCACAAACCTAACCCGGATACTTTTCTGAAAGTCGCTAGCCAGTTAGAGCTTGAACCGAGCGATTGTGTGGTGTTTGAAGATACGATTATAGGCCAGCACGCAGCGACATCGGCAGGCATGGATTGCTACATGGTTGAAAATGGACAGATAACTAAGTTTGTTCCAGCGAATGGTTTGGAAGTGGGTAGCGGGCCTGAGCTCTGAAACTAAGCTGCGTTCAATCAGAACGCGCATTAATGAATCAGGCCGAAATATTCGTTTAGAAGTCGACGGTGGTGTGAAAGTTAACAACATAAAAGAGATTGCTGAAGCGGGTGCCGATATGTTCGTTGCGGGCTCTGCTATTTTTGATAGTGAAGATTATCAACAAGCTATCGATTCAATGCGAGCGGAGTTAGCTCAATTGAATTAAGTAGTGTATCGACTGCTGTATAAAGGCTCGAAGTGTTCTGTGTATCAGGCTTCGGGCTTTTTTGTATCTAATAGATGTTGATTTAATGGAAAACTATGTGGAGTCAGGGGAGGTTGCGTTGTTGGAGTTCTCTTCAGTTATAGATTTTTCATTGTGTAATAAAACTACAGTTATTATTGACTTTGGTCACATAACGGCGCAAAATTGACCTTAGATCACACAACGATGAGAACACAGTATGAACGCTACAGTAATCACAAATGAAAACAACGCATCACTAGCAAAACCTTCAGTAATGAATGAAGTTCTATTTTTTGCTAAGTCTACCGTTATCATGGGTGCAATTATCCTACTTGTTGCTTCTGCTTGGGTATAATTTCTTAAATAACCCGCGTTAAGTGTGATCAGTGGTGGTGATTAGCCACTCACTGATTCAAACTAACGTCAGAAGCACTAAATTTATTTACCTTCCCCATTCCACCTTCCCTTTCTCCACCCTGACTTTTAGGCCAATCAGGCCGACTTTCTAGTCATCGACTTAGTTACTGAATCAAGTGATTGACTAAACCAAGTTACCTATCTAAACCAACAGTTTAAACACGATGCTTTAAACTAGACCAGTACAAAACCATCATTAATACATACGCTAATGCGGGCGCAATATAACTCGTACTCAGCGAAAGCTCATCAATCAAACTCGCCTGTACGAATGGTAAAACAACCCCTCCAATTGAACACATAATGAGAATTGCTGCCCCTTGTGAGTTTTGCTTACCTGATGCATGTAGCGCTTGTGCGTAAATGATAGGGTAGAGTGCTGAATTACATAACCCTACGACAAGCATCAAATAGCCAATCCAAACATAATTTTGATAGACCGCAACGGCACTAATCAAAGCTGCAATAACGCAAGACAGTGAGAAGAGATAGTGCTTGTTTACAGTGTTTCCAAACTTGGCGAATAACACTCTTCCAACAAACATTAATACCCAATAAAGAGCGATGATCTGTGTTGCGAAGACCAAACCAAGGTCGCCATATTGCTGGTCGGCAAGATACGCAATAGTAAAAGTACCAAAACTGACCTCTACACCGATGTACAGCAACAGTACCAACGCTAATTTCATAAACTGCTGATTTTTAATTAGAAGC
The DNA here is from genome assembly GCF_963872585.1 of Vibrio sp. 10N.222.47.A9. Taxonomy (NCBI): domain Bacteria; kingdom Pseudomonadati; phylum Pseudomonadota; class Gammaproteobacteria; order Vibrionales; family Vibrionaceae; genus Vibrio; species Vibrio sp. 10N.222.47.A9. The sequence goes on from NZ_CAWNBB010000104.1 coordinate 93,179, forward strand.
CTTAAGCCTCGCCAAAAGCCAGTCATCTGTTTTGGTTTGATATCTGGAAGCGTCATTTTACTAAAAAATACCAGTAAGCCGAAAAAGAACAGGGCGATGAATAAGAACAGATACGAAACTTGATGGGCGGTGTTGTCGACGTTAAAACTTGTAGCCACGAGAATGACAGCGGTAAGCACTAGTGGACCAAGCACAGTGCCAACGGAGTTAGATGCTGTTGCCACACTTTGACGTATAACACTCTTATCGGGTGTCGAGAGAAGTGATACGTAAGGTGAACTCACTACTTGAATTGCCGACACACCTGAGGCCATCAATAAGATCCCAATGAGTGTTGGAACAAGCTCTTCTCCTCGTACTAAATATGCCATCGCTAGACAGCCCAGAAGGCACCAGATCAAGCAGAACTTCAGCGTAGTTCTATAGCCAATTTTTGCCATGACAAATGACGTTGGAAGAGACACCGTAATTCGGGTGATAAAAAAGGCCATGGGAAATAGCATCGCCATTTTATAATCGAGAGAGAAAGCTTCTTTGTAATGTGGAATTAGCGAGTTACTTGAAACGGTAATTAAACCCCAGATAAAAAATATCAGAGACAGTAAGACCAGTGGGGCATCTTTTAACGGGAATACTCTCATAGTGATTCCTTATTGATAGCGATAAAAAAAGCAGAAGATGATCTTCTGCTTTTCGATTGAGATTTTACGGTGTATTGCCTATTAAGCTGTTAATCACGAACAAAATTGATGTGATGAACATGAATTTTGTATTTCTCAATAATCACTTTGGTCGCATGCATACTTTTGATTCGTTGCTCAGAATCTAAAGCCGCTGCCATTGCTGACTCGTTCTCGTAACTGTGTTGCATCATAAGCAGTAGGTTTTTATGGCTTTCAGCTTCAATCGCTTCAGGCTTATTCAGCGTTAACCCTTGGTTATTCGGGAATGTGCGAATAATAGGCGCGACTTCATTTTCCATGTATTGGTAGAAATCTTGTTTTTGTTCTTCAGTTAAATCAGCTTCAAAAAAAGCGGTGCGAAAAATAGTCATGGTCGTTTCCTTACAGTTCAAAGCCAGATTGGTTTGCGATAGATTTCAATGTTGCTTTCGCTTGTTTGATATCTTCGAACCAGTTGTCATTTTGAGCCCACATTTCAATCACTAATGGTGCGCTGTAATCAATTTCAGCGAGTGTTTTGAAAATAGCAGGGAAGTCGACTTGGCCTTCACCAATCACCAGATCTCTGAACTGACCTTTACAGGTCTCTGAAACTCGTAGCGTGTCTTTAAGGTGAACTTGTACTAGGTGATCGCGGCTCAATTTTAGCTCGGTACACACGTCGTAGTTCCAACCAGAAATATTGCCTACGTCTGGGTAAGCCATGAAGTAAGGTGATGGGATCTCGCGCTTAAGCACTTCAAACTTACTTAATGAGTTGAGGTACGGAGTGTCCATGATCTCTACACCTAACATGATGCCTGCACGCTCCGCCATTTTGGTGGCTTGTTGCATGCCTTCAATGAAGCGAGCGTGAGTTTCAGCCGATTGCGGTTCGTAATACACATCGTAGCCCGCCATTTGAATACAGCGAATACCAAGCTTGTAAGCCAATGAAATCGCTTTTTCCATGATGATCAGCGATTCAGTGCGAATAGCATCATCCATTGAGCCAAACGGAAACTTACGGTGTGCGCTTAGGCACATTGATTGGAAAGGCATTTGGTGCTTTTCACATAGACGGCGAAGCTCATAAATTTCTTCGTCTGACCAATCTAAACGAGCACGTCGCTCGTCGGTCTCATCGACTGAAATTTCTACAAAGTCGAAGCCAGCTTCTTTGGCGTGAATCAAACGCTCTTCCCATGTAAGGGTGGTTGGCATCGCTTTTTCGTAAATACCTAATCTGAATTTGTTTTTAGAATCAAACATTCTTTTTCCTTAAAAGAGTTGTTGTTCTATACGCGTTGTTATGTCTTGAATTCTGCTAGCAATTTCTTCGTAGCCGAGAGCTTTCATTTTTGGCGTAAGCGAAGAGACGCTAACCGCGTATACAGGAGAATTGTTCTTGTCAAAAATAGGGACAGCAACACAAGAAATACCTGCTTCGTTCTCTTCATCATCGAGCGCATAACCACGGCTCTTAATTTTATCGAGAACACCAAAAAATTGAGACTTGTCGAGAATCGTGTTTTCAGTTAACGGCTTCATTGTGCTGACATTGCGTTTCCAATAGGTTTCTCGAACGCTGTCAGAGCTAAATGCTAAGTAACATTTTCCTGCCGCTGAGCAGTACATTGGAGAATGCAGCCCTACGTAGGTTCGAGTTCTAAAGGAAGAATTAACGGGTTCAAACTTGTCTTTAAAAATGATGTTGTCAGCATCAAAAGAGAGGAAGTTAACCGTTTCATTCACATCGTCGAGTAGCTCAGATAGGTATGGCTTAACGGTGCCAGTGACATCAGAGTTGATAGCAGCGTGTCCAAGCTGAACCAACTTCATTGTTAAGCGATATTCTTTACCTGAACACATTTGAGCAACATAACCAGAGGCTTCAAACGTTGCTAAAATACGATGGACAGATGACTTGTTGAAGCCAGTCCCTTCAGACACTTTTTGTAGCGAAACGCCATTAGGATAATTCCCAAGGAATTCCAATACGGTCAGTGCTTTAGACAACGATTTAATTTGCTCGCTCATATATGTGCTACCAGTGTTTACCTATTTCAGTATGGAAGTTTTCTGCGATGTCACGTCCATTGCTACCAGCTAACGCTCGGCCAGCAATAAATGACTTTGCAGACAGATTCTTAAACAAATGCAGATCGTCAGGAACAATACCACCAGTAATGGATAGTTCAATTCCAATATCCGATAATTTCTGCATTTTTATCAAATCTTCTTCGGTCCAGCTCACACCAGCAAGCTCCGCATCACGTGAACGGTGATAAATTGCTTGTTTAATGCCCATGTCGACCCAAGCTTGCGCATCTTCCATTGTCCAGTGTCCATACAGCTCAATTTGCACTTCGCCGTCGAATTCATCCGTTACTTTCTTCGCTGAACGAATAGTTTCGATGTGTGCGGCTGCACTTACTGTTACCCAGTTAGCGCCGGCATCCATCGCCAGGCGCGTTAAAATGGCGCTGGCATCGGTGATTTTCATGTCACAGACAATGATGTGATTTGGGTATTTTTCTCGTAGGATTCTTACGCTATCTACGCCGTGGGCGAAGGCTAAAATCGTCCCGATTTCAATCACATCTAACTTATCTGCAACATGCTCTATTGAGGCTAACGCTGTGTCGATATCAGTGGCATCCAGTGCCATTTGTAGCAACGGCTTAGATGATTTGAACAAGGGTTTAGATGCTTTTAATACAGTGTTAGGCATGCATTTCATCCTCAAATTGTTTAAACAACAGCACCAGTCTTTGATAGTGCTTATATTTCTTTTGGTATATGTCGTAGTGTTTAGGATTCGGCTCGACACGTGACGTAGAATTAGTGATCGCTTGAGTACATTCTGCTAATGAAGCGAACTCACCTGCGCCGACCATTGCCATCATTGCGGCACCTAATGAGCCGGTTTCATCCACGTCTGATATTTCAACGGTCATGCCGGTAAGGTCAGCCAGCATTTGCATCCATACAGGGCTAGATGCAGGGCCGCCTGTCACTTTTAGTATGTTGGCTTTTGGAAAACGCTGACGCATACGTTCTAGGTGAATGTTGTGGCAGAATAAGATACCTTCCCAAATGGCTTGAATTAGGTGCCCTTTAGTATGGTGCGATTGCAGGCCATAGAAGCCTGACTTTAGGCCAAGCCCTTGGTTAGAACCGTAAAGGAATGGCACAAAGTAGATACTGCTTGATGCCGGATCTAATGCTTCCACTAACGCTTGATTTTGCTGGTGGTTAATCTGGCCATTTTCACCAAGGTAGTCGGCGAACCATTCATAATTACCCGCAGAGGTTGGGCTCGCTTCGTGAATGATGTATTCGTTATCGACGGCGTAATGGCCGTAAACAAAGTTGTGGCTTTCTTGCGTTACTTGCTTTGATATGCCAGACGTTACCGCCCATGTTCCCATTACGTAATTCAGGGTATCTTCTGAAGAGTTGATTCCAGAACAGATCGCGGTAGACACAACATCAAACAAACCGCCGAACACAGGTGTACTTATTGCTAGTCCGGTTTCATTCGCAACGGCCGCCGTGATTTTCCCTGCTTGCTGTTGTGGTTTTACAACGGGTGGTAGCGCATCCCAAATTTCTTCGATGCCAAAGGTTTCCAGAAGTGCTTTGTCATACTCACCAGTGATGGAGTTGAAAAAATTACTTTCTGAAATATTGGTCAGTTCTGCTGCGACTTCGCCCGTTAAGCGATAACGAAGGTAGTCGTGAGACATCATCACTGCGCCAATGTTGTTGTATCGTTCAGGATCGTTCTCTTTGATCCAGCGAATAATCGATACAGGGTGACCTGTCCACAGTGTTTGCAGTGTGGTTGGATAGATCTCTTGTGCTTTACCCTGTTCTAGCCACTCTTTAACGATAGGCAGTGAACGCGAGTCAGAAGACATAATGCCGTGGCCAAGGTTTTTTCCCTCTTTATCAAGAAGGTAAACGCCTTTGCCTTGGGCTGAAATGCTCAAGCCTTTGATAGAGGTCGGTTCTACTTTTGTGGTCTCTAAAAGCTGCTTAATGACATCGACAGCGTTACCCCATAGTGCGTTTAGGTCGCGTTCTACCCAACCTTGTTTTTCGTTGATGATGCTCGCCGATACGCGGGCAAGACCTTGTTGTTCACCTTTTGCGTTAAACAACGCGGCTTTCATAAAAGTCCCGCCAGAATCAATTCCAATGTAGTAATTCATTATTTGGCTTCCAGTAAATCGTTGTGAATCTTCACCACCAGTTTTCTTACCGGTTGGCTGTCATCATTTTCAATATTGGTGATGTGCACGATATTTGGCGTGAATAAATAAAATTGATTGCGTTTTGCATGAATGAAGCTGAGCTCAATCCCTGGGTATTCGTAAAACTGAAGGTCACGTTCTTGGTTGTAAGGCTGTGCGTTGCTGTGTTCGCCAGTGTCGATCGCCCATGCCATCACTTCAGAACCTTCGAGAATGATCTGCAAGTCAGAATGGTATTTATGGACTTCAGGTTGGAAGTTTCCTAGAGGCTCTTTGTCATATTCCAATACAACAAACCATGCCTGTTTTGAATCAAAACCAGGGAGTTCATGGTGACCTAATGCGAGTTTTTCTTGGTCGAGACTGTTCAAGTACTCAAGCACGTTTTGAATAACGACAGGGTACGACTTACTGATCTGCGTAGGTTGAGTATTTCCGACTAACATAAAAATTCTCTTTAAATATAAACAGCTTAATAAAGCCGATGCTTTAAATTAATGGGCACTAAATAGGTCTTGTAAAAGCGTCGCTAACCCTGTCTTATCGTCATTGTTTTTAGGCGTGATCAGGTTGGCTGAGCTTTTTACGGTGTCATCTGCATTTTGCATTGCGATGCCAAGTCCTGCTGCTTTAAGCATCGAAATGTCGTTGTGGTTATCACCAATCGCGACACACTGCTCTAGGCTGATACCGAGCGGCTCAATGTGGCGAGTCAATGCATTACCTTTGCTATTACCTGTTGCTGCGAAATCGACACGATCAATCCAAGATCGTTCGCCGTTGAAGTTCTCTTTCACAAAAGGAATCTCTGCGAATGTGTTTACTTCACCTTCAACGACAAACTTCCACACATACTCTGAAATTTGTGCTTCATGCTGGAAGTCGTCGACCTTTTGAATGTTTGGTCGCTGGCTTTCTGGAAAGGTTTGAGACCACGTCAGTAGCGCTTCCATGTATTCAATAGGGCGTGCTCTCGAGTAGAGCATTGCATCACGCACATACATCACTATCTTTAGATCATGAGCTTGAGATAGGGTGATAAACTCAGCCGCAATTTCTTTGTCGATTGCGTTTTCTTGAATGACCGTATCGTTCTGGTAATCAAAGATGTAAGTGCCATTGCAACAAATTATTGGAGTCGATAAACCAAGCTGATCGTAATAAGGTTTTGCCGCGACATGATGGCGACCCGTAACGATAACCACATGAGTGTGTTGAGCGACTTGCTTGATGGCTTCGACTAACTCTTGGCTAATCGTGTGCTGCGAGTTGAGCACCGTCCCATCGAGATCCAACGCCAATAGCTTGTGCTTATCCAATTTATGTTTATAGGACTTATGCGGTGATGACTTATGCATGTGCGAGGCCTTACTTCTGTCCGTAGTATGAGTTCTTGCCGTGTTTACGGTTGTAGTGTTTATCTAGTAGCTCTGGTTGAATTGCTGCTTCTGGACTGATGGCACGAGTAGCTGTTGCCATGGCTGCAATCTCTTCCATTACCACTGCATTGTGCACGGCGTCTGAACCATCCTTGCCCCATGTAAATGGTGCGTGGCCTGCGATGATGACACCTGGCATTGCCTGTGGATCGATATCGCGTTGGTTGAATTCTTCGATAATCACTAAGCCAGTGTTTTTCTCGTAATCAGATTCGATTTCAGATTTCGTTAGTAGGCGAGTACAAGGCACGTCACCGTAGAAGTAATCGGCGTGTGTGGTTCCAAGCGCTGGAATGTCTCGGCCGGCTTGCGCCCAGATTGTTGCATTGCGAGAGTGTGTGTGAACAATGCCGCCAATGGTTGGGAAGGCTTTATAAAGCTCAACGTGCGTTGCTGTGTCGCTCGAAGGATTCAGCTTGCCTTCAATGCGGTTGCCTTCTAAATCGAGAATAACGATGTCATCTGCCGTCATTACATCGTATTCAACACCTGACGGTTTGATTGCAATCACGCCACGTTCACGATCGATTTCAGAGACATTGCCCCAAGTGAAAGTCACTAAGCCATATTTAGGAAGTTGCAAGTTTGCTGCGAACACGCGTTCTTTTAGTTCTTGGTATTTTTTTTGTTCTTGAGACATTGTGTTTGCCCATGTTGTATTGAGTGAATGACGAGCGGATTGCCTAGCTAAATTTCCTAGCTAAAAAGAGGACTAGGCAATCGCACTCAATCGCGTTACTTAGCTGCTAGCTTGATCTTGTTGATCATCACATCGCCATTTTTCTCGATGTATGCGCTCCAAACAGGCTGGATAGCTTGTTGGAAAGCAGCACCATCAACGTCACGGTTTACTTGCATTCCGTTCGCTTCTAGTTGAGCAATCATCTTGTCTTCTTTTTCAATGCTTAGCTTACGTTGCATTGCAACCGCTTCAGCAGAGACTTCTTCAATGATTTTTTGCTCGTCTTCCGTTAGCTTGTCGAACTTACGTAGGTTCATTGTTAAAACTAGTGGTGAGTAAGCGTGTTGTGTAAGGCTTAGGTATTTTTGTACTTCGTCAAACTTGAAAGATAGCGTTACAGAAATTGGGTGGTCTTGAGAGTCAACAACGCCTGTTTCAAGTGCAGTATAAAGCTCAGATACTGGAAGCTGCTGCGGGTTAGCACCTAGCTCGTTGAACATGTCGTTTAGAGCTTTCGAGCCATTAACACGCATTTGTAGGCCTTCAACATCAGAAGGAACACGAATAGGTTTTTCGTTGTTGGTCATGTTGCGGTAACCATTTTCAGGGAAACCAAGACCTTTAAGACCGAATTTTTCAAAGTTCGCTAACACTTCTTTACCCGGCTCGCCGTCCAGTACTTTGTATGCTGTTTGACGATCTGGGAACATGAACGGCAGAGTGAAGGCCGCTGATTCAGGCATTAGGCCGTTGTAGTTGTTCAAACCAACCATCGCTAAATCAACGATGCCAGCACGTGAACCATCGATCATTTGCTTATCACTGCCCAATTGACCTTGTGGGTAGATGTTTACTTTGATTTCGCCGTTTGAACGAGCTTCTACTTCTTTCTTAAAGAACAAAGATAGGTCTTGTTGCAAATCCGACTCTGGTGCAGCGTGCGCCAGTTTTAGAGTCGTAGCGGCAAAAGCGCTAGAGCTCATTGCGATAGTCGAAGCGAGTAGAGTAAGTTTTAGTAGGGTTTTCATTATTATTTTCTCCGTCGAGGATTAACCAATGACAAACGACATTGGCACAGTGATAATGCTTGGGAAGATGACAAACAGTGTGAGCAGAGCCATGTAAGCTGCGATGAAGGGCAATACACCTTTCACTGCGGTCGACATTGGTACTCTCGCTACACCACACACTACGTTTAGTACGGTGCCTACAGGAGGCGTAATCAAGCCAATTGAACAGTTAATAACGAACAGTAGGCCGAAGTACGTTGGGTCAATTCCAGCCATCTTGATGACAGGCATTAAAAGGGGTACAAGGATTAGAATCGTTGGGCTCAAGTCCATAACCATGCCGACACAAAGTACGAGCAACATAATTACTGCCATTAATAGGCGTGGGCTATCCACCAGTGGACCTAACATTTCTGCGAGTTGTTGAGGAAGCTGAGCAACAGTAATTAGCCAAGCTGCAACCATTGCACAACCCACCAAGAACATAACCATTGCTGTCGAGCGACCTGCGTTCAATACGATGTGGTAGAACTTCTTAATCGAGAGCTCTTTGTACACAAACGTAGAGATGAAGATTGCGTAAGTTGCGGCTACTACAGCGGCTTCTGTTGGCGTAAAGATGCCGAAACGAATACCCACAATAATGATGACTGGCAGCATTAAGGCCCATACACCTTCTCTAAGTGCTGCGCGTTTTTCTGCTTTTGTCGCTTTTTCTGATGTCGCTAGGTTTTCTTTGCGAACTGTCCAGCGCCACACAAACATCAATGTCATACCCATTAGCAAGCCAGGAACGATGCCGCCTAGGAATAGGTTTTTGATCGAGATACCGCCAGCAACACCTACAAGGATCAGAGGGATTGAAGGTGGAATAACGGGTGCGATGATACCGCCTGAAGCAAGTAAGCCCATTGAAGGTGCTTCTGGGTATTTCGCTGCTTTCATCATTGGGTAAAGAATACTGACCAAGGCTGCTGCATCTGCTACAGCTGAACCAGAAAGGCCAGCAAGCAGTACCGAAGTCATGATAGCAACGTAACCTAAGCCACCTTGACGGTGTCCCACGTAAGTGGTTGCTAGGCGAACAATACGCTGCGACAAACCACCCGACGCCATTACTTCACCCGCAATGAGGAAGAATGGAATGGCAAGCAGAGTGAAGCTGTCGACACCATTAATTAAAGACTGCGCAAGAATGTCTGCACTAAAGAAGTCCATGTGAAGCATCAGCGCCATTGAAGATAATAACAGTGCAAACGCAACAGGAAGACCAAGTAAGATTGAGACAATCAATACCGATAAGAAAATGGCTAACGTCATTATTCTTTCTCCTCATCTAAGCTATCTAGCTGCCAGTCGGGCTTGAAGATTCGCATAAAGGCAATCACGCCCATTAACAAACCTGACACCACACCGGCTAAGTAAAACAATGCTGAAGGAAGCCCTGTAAGCTGAGAAATATCTGACCAGTTAGACATCATTTGACGGTATGAACCGACGTAAAGCATGCCTACAGAAATCAGTACTATTACCCAGCAGATGCGTCTTAATACGGGTACTGCTTTTGGGAAAAGTTGTTCAGAAAATTCCGCAACAGCGAGGTGTTCACCTCGGCGCAGCACAACGGCAGCACCGAGCATGACAACCCATACAAGACCAAGGCGAGATAGTTCTACAGAGGGACGAAGACCAGAGGAAAAGCCATAACGTAAAACTACGTTAGTAAATACGAGCGCAACCATACAGGTCAGAATGACCGCCATGATGACATCGATACTTTTCCAAATACTCTTTAATACACTTTGCATAACGCTTTCCCTACCTTTGGCTAATTACAGAGACGTAATTTGTTCCCAAATCCCATCGTTAATTTCAATGCCGCCAGCTGCTTCGTGTTTCTTGATGAAGTTTTCAATTTCAGAACCAGCAATCATCACTGAGCCACTTTCTGCAGGCTCTGACTCAAGCACGTAATCACGGATGCGCTTCATCTCTTGTGCGTAAGTGCTTTGATCCATTGTTTTGCTTAGGTCGATAGCGATAAGGAATTGAGATACACCAAACTCACCACCCATATCTTCAGTCAGCGCTGGTACTGAGTGGCCGCCAGTGATTGCCGTTAGCATCATGTCCAGTACGATTGCCATTGATGAACCTTTCCAGAAACCCATTGGAAGTAGGCGTTTGTTTTCCCAAAGTACATGTGGGTCTTTAGTGAGTTCACCTTCGTTGTCAAAGCCACCAACAACAGGTAGTTCTTTGTCAGCAAGCACGAAGTTTTGTAGCTGGCCGTAAGAAAATTGGCTCATTGAACAGTCAACAACTACGGGTGGATCGCCCGCAACTGCCATGATGAGAGGGTTTGAACCAATACGGTGATCTTTACCACCCCAAGCAGGCATTACTGCGATTGAGTTTGTTGACGCAATTCCTGCAAAACCTTCACGTGCCATTTTTAATACGTAAGCACCGCCACGCATCCAGTGGTTTGAGTTACGCATACCGACCATGCCAATGCCGTAATCACGAGCCAATTCCATTGCACGTTCTGCACAGATAAGGCCGTTAAGAACGCCAGGACCGTAGTTACAATCCCATTGCTCTAGAGCACCCATGCTGTTAACGCATTCAGGTTCAGCATTTAATTTGATCTGACCTTTATCTACTTGGTCAATGAACACTGGAAAACGGTTGATGCCATGTGAGTAAGTACCCTCGTTTGCCATTTCAACAAAGCCGGCTGCAAGCTTGGTTGCCATCTCTGGTTTCATGTCGCGAGCCAAAAGGATTCGTTCGTATTCTTGTTGTAGTTTTTCTGTTGATACTAAAGGCATCTGTGTTCTCCGATAAGTTGAATTCCATAATACGGAATGAATTATTATTGTTATTCCGAAAATATTCTGTGAGCAAAGTTACGAAATATTTCCTTATTAAGTTTTTCTCTAATAACTGTTGGTAGGTTAAAAAATGGAACAAAAAGATTCCACAATTCCGCAATACGAAACAAAAAGCGTGTTCAGGATCTGGTTTCTACGACTAATTAAGTCGGAATTCGATAATTTGGCGGGATCAAACTTGTCAAAATATGGGTTATGAGCAAACAGTAACTTTACTGAATATAAAATAGTGGCGTTGAAATCTGAGGTTTTGGTCAAATTCGGAAAGGGAAATACGCACAATTGCCCCCTCTTCTATATAGTGGTTTTGTTGTTTTTAGACTATTTCTTGGTAGATATTTGTGAAGTATTGGAGCCAGCTTCTATGAAAATTGTTATTGCACCAGACTCGTTTAAAGAATCTTTATCGGCTGTATCGGTGGCGGCGTGTATTGAAAAGGGCTTTCGTGAAATCTTCCCAGACGCTGACTATGTGACCTTACCTCTGGCCGATGGTGGCGAAGGTACGGTAGATGTATTGCTACAAGGTTTAGCAGGACAAAAGCGAACAAATAAAGCCCAAGGGCCATTGGGTGAGTTGGTTAGTGCAGAATGGGCGATGTTAGAACCGTCAGTTCAGAGCTCCAAGAGAACGGCTTTGATAGAGATAGCTGCTGCGTCTGGTTTGGACTTGCTGATGCCAGAACAGCGCGATCCTTTGGTTGCTTCGTCTTTTGGGACAGGGCAACTTATTTTAGAAGCGATAGAGCAGGGTGCTCAAACCATCATTCTTGGATTGGGTGGCAGTGCGACCAACGACGGTGGTGCAGGTATTGTTCAAGCGTTAGGTGGAGCACTATTAGATAGCACAGGGCAAGAGCTCAGCCGAGGTGGCGCTGCGTTAGCGCAATTAGCATCTATTGACCTAACAGCTCTAGATCCACGCTGTGCTGATATAGAGTTAATCGTGGCGTGTGATGTTGATAATCCATTGTGTGGTGATAACGGTGCCAGCCATATATTCGGCCCACAAAAAGGCGCAAGCCCAGAACAAGTTGTGACGCTGGATAAGGCGCTTGCGAACTTTGCTAAAGTTGCCGAAGCGCAAGGTTGTGTAGGAGGTGATGATCCTGTTCACAAGCGCGTGGGTTATGGCGCAGCTGGTGGAACACCGATGGGACTTGGTTTGCTATTTAACATGCAAATTAAACCTGGTATCGAGATGGTACTGGATGTTTTACAAGCCGATGACGTGTTGAAAGGTGCCGACCTTGTGATCACTGGCGAAGGGCAAATGGACAACCAAACTCTGCAAGGCAAAACACCTTACGGAATTGCTAAGCGAGCAAGTCTCCAAGGTATTCCAACCATAGGTATTGCTGGCTCATTGGGAACTGAGGTAGAAGCACTTTATGGAGAAATGAGCAGCTTGTTCGGGACGGTTCGTTCTCCTCAGTCACTTGACCAAGTCTTGATGGAGGCGGAAAACAATCTGACAAGAACGGCTCGGAATATTGCAGCGACGCTTAAACTAGGAAGGAAAATACTCGATTAGTCAGTGCCTTAGAATATGATTCCTAAATCAGGCGTTTAATAGGTTTTATAGATTATAACGATAAATAGAAACGATTATATTTTATGCCATTAGAGGTCTATTCTATATCCATAGTATTTTAGGGGCTTTTGAAAGGAAGCCAGTATAAATATCAAGGTGCACTCACTATTGCTGCACCTTTGGACCTTAAGGAATAGATCATGAGTAAAAAACTAACTACAGCTGCGGGTTGTCCTGTTGCTCATAACCAGAATGTTCAAACTGCGGGTAAGCGCGGTCCTCAACTTCTTCAAGATGTTTGGTTTTTAGAAAAGATGGCGCATTTTGACCGCGAAGTCATTCCAGAGCGTCGTATGCACGCGAAAGGTTCAGGCGCTTACGGTACATTTACTGTTACGCACGACATTACCAAATACACCAAGGCAAAACTGTTTTCTGAAATAGGCAAAAAGACCGACCTGTTTGCACGTTTTACTACGGTTGCCGGTGAGCGCGGCGCCGCCGATGCTGAGCGTGATATCCGTGGCTTTGCATTGAAGTTTTATACTGAAGAAGGCAACTGGGATATGGTGGGTAACAACACCCCAGTATTCTTCCTTCGTGATCCTCTTAAGTTCCCAGATCTAAACCATGCGGTTAAGCGTGACCCTCGCACCAATATGCGCAGCGCGAAGAACAACTGGGATTTCTGGACCTCTCTACCTGAAGCGCTTCACCAAGTCACCATCGTAATGAGTGACCGTGGTATTCCTGCTACTTACCGTCACATGCACGGTTTTGGTAGCCACACGTTCAGCTTTATTAACGCAGACAACGAGCGTTTCTGGGTGAAATTCCACTTCAAATCTCAGCAAGGTATTAAGAATTTATCTGATGCAGAAGCAGGACAATTGATCGGTAATGATCGCGAGAGCCACCAACGTGATTTACTAGACAGCATCGACAACCAAGACTTCCCGAAATGGACGTTGAAAGTACAAGTGATGCCAGAAGCGGATGCAGCGAAAGTGTCTTATAACCCGTTCGATTTGACTAAGATCTGGCCACACGCAGATTACCCGTTGATTGAAGTGGGTGAGTTTGAATTGAACCGTAACCCACAAAACTTCTTCGCTGAAGTTGAGCAGTCGGCATTCAACCCGGCGAACGTAGTTCCAGGTATCAGCTTCTCACCAGACAAAATGCTGCAAGGTCGCTTGTTTGCTTACGGTGATGCGCAGCGCTACCGTTTGGGTGTTAACCATCAGCATATCCCAGTGAACGCACCTCGTTGTCCTGTACACAGCTACCACCGTGATGGTGCGATGCGTGTTGATGGTAACTTTGGTAGCACATTGGGTTATGAGCCAAACAACGAAGGTCAATGGGCTGAGCAACCAGATTTCGCTGAACCAGCATTGAACCTCGATGGTGCTGCAGCGCACTGGGATCACCGTGAAGATGAAGATTACTTCTCGCAACCGGGTGACTTGTTCCGCCTAATGACACCAGAGAAGCAAACGATTCTGTTTGATAACACTGCTCGTAACCTAGGCGGCGTACCAAAAGAGATTCAATTGCGTCACCTAAGACACTGTTACAAAGCAGACCCTGCATACGGTGAAGGCATTGGTAAATTGCTTGAAATCGACGTGAGCGAATTTAAGTCGTAATTAATCATCTTGATTCGTTAATCGAAAGGCCGTTGAGTGAATCACTCGATGGCCTTTTTTGATCTCGCTGATCATCAAGCAACCCTAAATCATTGAAAAGTTGAACTATTCACATTGATAGTTTTTACCTATCGAATTGATAAATTTATCCCATTATCTTTGTAAGAACGATCGGATTATTCTACGACTATCAGTTTATAAAGTAGAAGAATTTGAGATGAATAAGAGCGCATTAATCGTTGAAGGTGGGGCAATGAGAGGCATTTTTGCTGCCGGAGTTTTAGACGCCTTTATGCAAGACGATTTCCGTCCTTATGACTTTGCCATCGGCGTATCTGCAGGTGTGTCGAATCTGGTTGGTTACTTATCTCATGCACCAAAACGCAGTTATGATGTGATCACCACGATGGCGACCGACAAAACTTTCTTTAATCCAACTCGCTTTGCTAAGGGCGGTAACTTGGTGGACGTGAAGTGGTTGTGGGATGAGTCTAACCAACGTTATCCACTCGATTGTGGTGAGCTGTTTTCAAGTATCCCACTCATTGCTGCTGTAACAAACGTCGATACAGGCAGTGCAGACTACTACCATATCAAGCCAGAAAACCTCTCTAACGTGGTGGAAGCGACAACCGCTTTACCTATCGCTTATCGTGAAACGCCGTGCTTCTCTGGTGGTTGTTATACCGATGGTGGCGTAGCCGATTCAATTCCGGTGCGTGAAGCATACCGACGTGGTGCGCGAGACATTACCGTGATTCTTTCTCATCCTTTGAGTTACCGAATGAAGCCTCAAAAGCACCAATGGATGCTGAAAAAACTATTAAAGAAATTCCCTAACATTGCAGAATCGATGGCAGTGCGTGCTGAAAACTATAACCAGTCTTTGGAGTTCATTCGTAACCCTCCAAAAGATGCGACCATCAAGGTGATTGCGCCGCCAGAAGCGTTTGCGGTTAAGCGACTCACTATGGATCAAACTGTTTTGGATACAGGTTATCAAATGGGTGTGAAGGCTGGCGCAGAGCATCTGGCCATTCGTAAAGGCATTTATGGTTTGGATACCGAGGATTGTCATTTCTGCGTCTAGGAACGGTTTTAGAATACTGGATAAACGAAAAAGCCACGCTGTTCACTTCAGAATAGCGTGGCTTTGTATTTGCAGAGCTAGTTTGTTTTTAACTCAGTCTGCTATTAAACGAGTTCGTTGCCGCTGGTGTTGCCAGTAAAGAAGGCATCGACGCTGGTGAGCGTTGTATTGGCGATGTTGAACAGAGCATCTTTAGTCAAGAAGGCTTGGTGACCAGTGAACAATACGTTGTGACAAGCGGATAGGCGACGGAATACGTCATCGACAATCACGTCGTTAGATTTGTCTTGGAAGAACAACTCTTTCTCATTGTCGTAAACATCAAGACCAAGCGCGCCGATTTTGCTTTGTTTGAGTGCTTCAATTGCAGCAGTTGAATCCAGCAGTTCACCACGACTGGTGTTGACGATCATCACGCCATCTTTCATTTTGCCAAATGCCGTTGCATCCAACAGGTGGTAGTTCTCTTTACTCATTGGGCAATGCAAAGAAATCACGTCAGATTCTTGGTAAAGCTCGTCGAGTTCGACGTATTTAGCACCCAGCTCTTTTGCCAATGGGTTCGGGTACGGGTCGTAGCACAAGATGTTCATGCCTAAACCTTTCAGAATACGCATCGTCGCTAAGCCAATCTTTCCTGAACCAATTACACCAACGGTTTTACCGTGGAAGTTGAAGCCAACTAGTCCCTCAAGAGAGAAGTTCGCATCACGAGTGCGTTGGTATGCCTTGTGTAGTTTACGGTTCAAACACATCATCATGCCGACCGTGTGTTCTGCTACCGATTCTGGTGAATAAGCAGGAACGCGAACCACTTGCAGACCAAACTCTTTGGCTGCGTCTAAGTCGACTTTATCAAAGCCTGCGCAGCGCATCGCAATCAGCTTAGTGCCGCCTTTTGCTAGAATCTCTAGCACATCTCGCGATAGGTCATCGTTTACAAACGCGCAAACGACTTCGTTGTCGTGCGCCATTTTTGCTGTTGTTGTAGTGAGTCGAAAATCGTGAAAATGGAACTCGGCGTTGAGTTCGCCTTTTGCAAGTTCAAATGATTTTTCGTCGTATGATTTTGAGCTAAAAAAAGCAATGTTGAGCATGGCTTCCTCTCTTACCTAAAATATAAATAACCCACTGATTCATTCTCTGAAACGGGATTAAAACTAATAACTCTGTTCAGTGTGCTAGAGTTTTTTTCTCTTGTCTATCAACATTAGTCATTGTAATTACTATGGTTATTTGGTCTTTTTCTTTACTTCTTGAACATTGAAAATCACAGTACGAGGCAGCTTGCTTATAAGTTCATCAATATTGAATAGATCTTACTTTCGGGTGTTGAACATCTTCTTGGTCTCTTTTTCTGACCAGAAGTTAATGTTGAATTGCGCGTCGTCACTCAGCTCTACTCGATGCCAATATTGAGGTGGACTTGTGGCAAATTGCCCAGCTTGGATTGTGGTAACACTTTCTGGTTCTGTCGCGTCTGCATCGGCAAAACCGTAGAAAGTGACGGTGCCTTCCATTACACAGATCTGGCCGAATACGCCTTCAGCGGTATTGTGATGATTGAGAAGCGCAGCCGGTATGTTGTCTTTGGTGAAAAATGGCGTTGAACGTTGAATTTTCCAGTGTGACGGAATACGTAAATGACTCATATAAAACCTCTTATCTGTCTGTATTTTAAATACAAGCTTTAGCTTTGATGGAATTGGTGACCGTGATTACCAGTAGTTTTCACTGCTGAATTGGCCGGGTTTTCTGCGTAAGTGCTTCTCGAAATCTAAGCTGGTTAGTGCTTCACTTGTGTCGCGAACCATTTGCGGATTGCCACAAAGGTAGAAAAAACTGCGGGTTTGATTGAAAGCGACAGACGTGGTTTGCTCAAGGTCGCCTCCAAGTAACAAGCTTGGGATTCGTCCGCGCAAAGTTCCGGTGACTGATTCTCTAGAAATAATTGGCACATATTGTAGTTTCCCTTGGAAGTGATTAACGAGTTGAGCGATACGGTCTCGATAAGTCAGGTCTTGTTCTGTTCTTACGGCATGAACCAGTACAAGGTTTTTGAACGAGGAGACTTTTTCAGATTGAGAGCCGTTTTGCTGCTGTATCTGCATGCTTTCGAGCATTGAGATAAAAGGTCCAACGGCAGTCCCGGTTGAAAGCATCCATAGATCGTCGGCGATCTCTGGGATCTCATCTAAGGTCATAAAGCCGCTTGGGTCTTTGCCGACAAAGATGTCATCGCCTACCTTCAACTTATGAAGTTGAGGTGAAAGCTGACCGTTCTGATCCTTAATAATCAAAAACTCCAGATGTTGATGACCTTGTTCGTGCTCTGGTGCGTTTACCATCGAATAGGCGCGTCTTACGAACTCATCCTCACTGTTAAGCAAGCCAAGTTTCGTGAACTGACCCGCCTGATAGGGAGAGACAGGAGCACTGACTTGCAGCGAGAACAGTTGATCTGTCCATTGTGTTTTATGTAAGACTTTGCCAGTTACCAAACCATGAGGAATATCTGTCATATCATCACCTTTACTTAGATAAGTTATCTCATTAAGGATACTCAACTATTTACACTTTGGAGTTGCATGTACCATGCCATTAATGAGAATGCTTATCAATACTGGTAATTCGGTGAGAATGAATTTGAATGATGTCAAATAGACCTTGCATTTACCGTGTCTAAATGACATCTTTATTGTTTTTTGATGTGATTCCTTGCGATTAAGAACGATGAATTGCTCTATGGACACAGACCGAAATTGATACAGTGGTTTGACCCCAAGGGTATTCAACCAATTACTAAAGAGAATATTTTACAGATGAGTATAATGTCGGCTTTCGATCTCAATATAGCCGTGTTTTATGCTTGATAATCTTCGTATGGTCTTGAACGTATTGTTCGTGACTATCAATACCGCAATGACTGCGTTTACCGTGAGCTTCTTTGGCCTCATCAAACTGATTCTTCCAATCTCTATTGTTCAAAAGTCATGTACTCGTTTAGCGAACTTCACGTTTTGGTGTTGGGCTTCGCTTAACCTTTGGATGTTGAATGTGAATAACGATATCGAGTGGCAAGTCGAAGGAGGGAAAGATATCTCGACTAAGCAGTGGTACCTGATGATGTCGAATCACCTGAGCTGGGCGGATATCGTGATTTTGTCTTCAATCTTGAAAGACAAGATGCCGATGACTAAGTTCTTCCTCAAGCACGAACTGTTGTATGTTCCTTTTGTTGGATTGGCCTGTTGGGGTTTGGATATGCCGTTCATGAGACGTCACTCGCGTGAGTTTTTGATTCGTAACCCTGAGCGTCGTAATGATGACTTCGACGCAATCAACAAGGCATGCACTAAGTTCAAATAGGCACCAACAACATTGGTCAATTTTGTCGAAGGGACACGTGCAAATCACGAGAAACTGGCGACAGCGAAAACACCGTATCGACACCTACTCAAGCCAAAAACCGGCGGTGTGGCGTTTGCTCTGTCTGCAATGGGCCCAATCTTAGATGGTATCGTCGACGTTACTTTGGCTTACCCAGAGAATCAGACTTCTCCGTTTGAAGACATGCTGAAAGGTAAGATGAAGAAGGTGGTCGTACGTATTAAATTGCATCCAATGGATGAGAACGTCAACGGTAACTATTTTGAAGATAAAGCGTTTAAGCGACGTTTCCACAGTTGGTTGAATTACACGTGGAAAGAGAAAGACGAGTATCTCGATACGGTTTATGCTCTTGATACACTCTATGAGGTTGAAACGATTGATGGGCTTGATACGGTTCATAAGAAGCAAGAGCAGTAAGATCAAACCAAACAAATAGCATCAAAAAAGCCGATAGTTCATTGAACTGTCGGCTTTTTTATTGAATCGGTTTCATCGGCTTGAACAGTGAAGTTAGTGCTTACTATGTTCTTAATTCTTTAGAATGAAGATACTCAAAGAGAATGCAAAGCTAAATCGCTTGGTAAGCATCGATGATGTGCTTCACAGCACTAGGCTTACCTTGCTTCTCTTGTCCTTGATGGATACGTAAGTAGTGCTGCAATGTTTTGGCTTTGTATTGCTGAGATATCTGTAACTGTTGTTCGCAACTCGGCGCCCAGATCTTGTCACCCACGTTTGATATATCACTAACAGCTTGGTTCTTTTCAGCTTCGCCTTTGTTATTGCTGACCAATAAAATTTCGTAATAACGACGGTTTTCTTCGATCAGCACTTCATCAATAAGACCGAACTTGAGCGCTTTTAAACGGCTTCTTAGCTCGAACTGCTGATGGACTGGGCAAAGCAAAAAATCTATATCTTTGTCTGGATATTGGCGATGAATGTCGTCGACGAGCTTTTGAGTGAGATCGCCACCGACGCCCGCAATAATAACCAGGTGTTTACCAGTATGTTTCTGGAGCGGAATAGCGGCGACATCCATGCAGTAAACTTGCCATTGGCTGGTAACCGTTTGTTGGTCTGAATTATCTTGGGGAAAGTAACGAGTTAGCTTGTCTTCTAGTTCATTCATCAGAGACGGGACAATATCGACAAAGTGAATCTGAGGCGCTTTATTATCCGACAACAGTTGAACTCCCAAAAATCCATGATCGCAGCAGCAGTCCCAAATATGTTGGTAGTCATTGCTGACAAGGGAGTGGAGAGTTTGCAGTCGGTTACTTAGCTTCATAAGGTTCGTGTCGTTAGAAAGGGAATATTGTCGTGTCGAAGGCGCATTGTAATGACTTTCCATAAAAACAAAAGCACCTAGGGTGTGAATCCTAGGTGCTTTGTGTGCACATACGAATCTATGGCGTGTTATGAAGCTTGCGCGACAGCCTTTATATGCCCTTCCACTCGGTTCTTTCCGAGCTGTTGAGCGATGAGTTTCGCCTGTTCTGCAAGCGCTAAAGCCGAATCTGTTTCACCTTCTATTTGCGAGAATCCGACGCTGACACCTAATGATAACGTGATATTTGGCGTGGCAACGACTTGCTCACTAACTCCAATTCGACATTGGTCCAGCTGGAATTTTGCATCCTTCACATCATTTGCTTTGAACAATACAGCGAACTCCTTGCCTCCAATACGTGCAAGACAAAGCCCTTTAGGCTTAGGGAAGTATGAGTGTATCGCTTCTGCAGTCAGCTTGATCATCTTGTCACCGACCGCTTCACCATAGGCGCGATTAACGTGGTCAAAGTTATCGATGTCGAGCAGAGCAACATAGGTATCTGGCTCGTCGGCGTAGTTTTCCAATGCGATATTGAAACTGCTTTTGTTGTCCAACTGAGTCATCAGGTCTTTACTGCTCAATTGATGGTGGAGCAGTAAATTAGACAGCGAGACCTCGGTGTAATCTCTGATCATACGCAGAATACTCTGGCTGATCGGTAAGTTCGCGTTCACATAAAGTACTGCGACCAACTGTTTGCGAGAGTACAAAGGAATGCAGTAGTGACGTTGGTATATTTTGAGTTTACATGCCAGAGGATCGGAGTACTTACCACTTCGATAAGCCATGGTGTCTGGTGTAAATCGTTCTGCAAGGGCTTTGTCACAATGTACCGTTGATTTGTTTCCGTGATAGTCGATGGTACTGAATGCGTGGTTTTCAGGCTGATAGAGACAGAATTGAATGCCTTTTTGGTAAGTAAAGCTAGCCAGTATGGATTTCAACTCTCGTTTAAAGCTTACGAGATCATCGACCTTATTCAGTTGAGACAAAGATACGTTCAAGCGATAAGACAAATAGTTTGCCCCAACCCACAACAGAATCAGCGAACCAAGTACGACACCAGTTAATGTGAATTGATATGAGCTGGTTAGGATATCGTGACGGTCGGTACCCGCGATGAACACCCAGTTCAAGCTGTTGTCAGCGTCGAATACCGATATTTTGAAGTTATCTTGATAGTAGTATTCGTGTTTACCGACGGTTTCTCCTTGCGAGAGTTGGTGGCTTATTCCAGCGTGGTAGCTGATAGATTTAGAGCCGATACGTTTCGGATTAGGGTGAAAGACAAGTCGTTCTGTTGCTCGATCAACCACAAACACATAGCCGTGATTAAGCGTTTTTAAGTCTCTTAACCCTTGGGTTGTGTGCAATAGATCAAACTCAATCCATATCTCTTCCTTCAATCTTTCCGCTGTATGTTTTACCGCGAATACCCAACGACCATCGGGCTTTTGATAAATAGAAGAGATATAAAAATCGTCAACAACACTGTCTATTGGATTCCATTTGATGGAGCCAACTTGTTCATTGGAAAGAGGTAAGCCACGACTTGATATATATTGTTGGGTTTGAGGTTGGTATCGAACGATATCGGAGAAGTTAGGGGTTCTTTTTAGAATGTTATCACTCAGTTCTCTGAATTTTCGATCACCGATTGGGGCCGCTTGAGGTAAGCCTAGACTGGTTTCTAAAAAATAGAGCTTGCCAAATGTGGCTTCGATGTTGGAACGAATCGTGGAGCTTGCGATTCGAATATTTGATGATGATTGTTCGGTTGCTGCTGTTTCTACTTTTTCAAGCTGAGCCACAGCAAGATAGAGCATCCCTCCAGTTAATAAAATAATGTATGGTTTAAAAAGCCGAATTAATGTTTTAGGTAAAGCCATGATATCCAAAGACGTTATAGATTCATTTTTATAGTACGGCCATACTAAACAGTTTTCGTAATCACATCAATGCAAATGATTCCATATAAATGAATGATTTTTGTGATATTCGGCTAACAAAAAAGCCAGTCATAAATATAACTGGCTTCTATGGTTTTTGATGTTTTATTAAGCTGGCTTAGCTTTTAACTCAACTCAACTCAACTCAACTTAAATCAGTCTTGTCTGGCGAATAGTGCAGAATCGCCATTGAAGCTGGAGATAGCAGCATTTCACCTTCAGCATGACCTGGTTTTACATTTCGTAGGTTAGTATCGCAAATAGTCACCCAGTTTTGTTCGCGGTCACTAGGCAAAGAAAAGCGCGCTGGTGCGTTGGTTTGGTTGATCAGATAAATCAACTCATCACCATCTTTACCAATACCTAAATGCAACGCAACCGAGCTTAAACGGTTCCAATCATCATGTTCCATGAGAGTGCCATCGACACGGCTCCAGAAGATGCGGTTAGAGTTACGCTTTTCGCCACTGAATGCCTTAATAAAAGGCACCATGTATTGCTGACGTGCGGAGATCATCTCAGACAGCCAAGTCTTGAAGTAAGTCTTACGCTCTGAATCTTCCCAGTTCAGCCAGCTGGTTACGCCGTCTTGGCAGTAAGCATTGTTGTTACCCTTTTGAGTATGAGATAACACATCAGCCGTCAGAATATGCGGAATACCAAAGGCGAACAGCAGGCTTGCCATGAAGTTACGCTTCTGTTTTTCACGTGTTGCGACGACCAAGAGGTTTTCGGTTTCGCCTTCAACGCCATAGTTTTCAGAGCGATTGTCGCCGTGCCCATCGCGATTGTTTTCACCATTTTCTTCGTTGTGCTTATGCTTGTAAGAAACAAGATCCTGCATGGTGAAGCCGTCATGGTAAGTGATGTAGTTGACGGTCAATTTGTACGGCCAATGAGCAGCACTGTAGATGTCGCGCGATCCCATCAAGCGAGTTGCAAACTCTTTCAGATAGCCTTGATCACCGCGCCAGAAGCTGCGCGTAATGTCTCTGAGCTTGTCGTTACACTCATTCCAACCTAACGGAAAATTACCGACTTGGTAGCCGTTCGGGCCGATGTCCCAAGGTTCTGCAATTAGCTTGGTTTCTTTAAGTACCGGATCTTGAGCAACGGCTTTGAAGAAAGCGGCCTCAGGATTGTAATTATCGCCTTCACGGCCTAGCGTTGCTGCTAAATCAAAGCGGAAGCCATCAACTTTAAACTCATTAACCCAATAGCGAAGCGTATCCATCACTAAGTTGAGTGCTGGCTGGTGGGTTAGGTCGACTGTATTACCGCAACCAGTAAAGTTCGCGTAATGACAACCATGTTTAATGTAGTAGCGACTATCCAGTGCTTTTAGGTTGAAGGTAGTTCCACCTTCACCGCCTTCAGCCGTGTGGTTGTACACGACGTCTAGAATGACCTCGATGCCATTGCGGTGCAGTTCGCGAATCGCAGTTTTGAGCTCATTCACGGCGTCCTTTTCTGCGTAGCGTGGGTCCGGCACCATCAATAAGTATGGGTTGTAACCCCAATAGTTCACTTTCCCCATATCTAATAGGTGAGGCTCATGCATGCATGCAGCAATAGGTAAAAGTTGTAGAGAGTTGATATTTTGTTGTTTGTAGAACGCGAGCATTTCAGGGCTAACTAGCCCTAAGTAACGGCCTTTAGTATGGGGCGCGACTTCAGGGTGAAGCTTAGATAGGCCTTTTACATGGGTTTCGAAAAGAACGGTCTCTTCTCGGCTAATACGCGGCTTGTCTACATCTTGCCAGTCGAAAGTGTCATCAATAACGACACATTTCGCCATCGAAAAGCTTTTTTCATTGGTATATGGCGTGGCGTAATCGAGCGGTTCGCTGATTGCTTTAGCGTAAGGGTCTGAAAGTAAGATTGGACCATTTTCAGTTTCAGCAATGAAGCCGTATTTTTGTCCTGCTTTTATTCCGTCGATGAACACATATCGAATATCAGCGTATTCATTTTCCAATTTATAAGTGGTGAACTCATCGTTCTCGTCAAAGAGAGCGAGGGAAAGGGATTTACAGTCAGGAGAATAAATTGAGAAGTTGCAGCCAGTGTTACCTAGCGTTGCGCCTAGTGGATAAGGGCGAGCGAGCGTTCTAGTCATTGCTTGATTTCTTGTTCGTTTATCGACATCAGTGAACTATAAGTAAAAAGCTTTGTCACAGTAAGGTCAAGCAACTTCACATAATAATTATTGTTAAAAAAATAATTTACCGATTAGGTTCAAATTATATATTTGAAGTAGATCTCACTTAAGGTGAATAATTAGATCTGTGTGCTGTCTACTCCTCCTAGATTAAGTGATCTAACTCCTGTAAACACCGTTCTGTATAGTTTCTACTCCCTTCTCATCCCCCTTAATTTAGTTCAGGGCGGAGGAAGTCAAACTTGTCATCCCCTCTTAATATTGGCTCCGTTGAAACGAATCAGGGGAAACCCTAAACCTCTCTATCTTACGCCCACCATTACTGCCTTTGGTTGTCGCAAGAGAGCAAAAATATAAAACCTAAAATAAATCGTCCTTAATGGAGTTAAGAATGAAAAAAGTAAGTTTGATTGCTGCTGCAGTGGCTTCTGCACTTGTCGCTGGTTCAGCGTTCGCAGAAAATGACGTTGCACTTGATGTAACAAGTGGCGACTCTTCAATGGAAGTAGAGGTGAAAAACCCTACTGACGTTATCACTGACGGCTGGGAAGTTCACGGTTACATGTCTTCTAACGTTCGTGTTGTAGACGGTAAAACAGTCGACACTGAATTCGGCAAGCCAGATTACAAAACAGCGGGTACTCACGGTAAGAGTACTAACCAAGTTGAATTTGTAATTAAGAAGCACTCTGAGTACCAAAATGGTGTGTGGGCGGACTACGTTCTTCGTACTGAATATGGTAACGGTAACTCATACGCTTATTCTTCTGAAGGCGGACAAAAGAAGAATGATGATTCTCAGTTCGAAGTAAAAGAAGCTTTCGTTGAGCTCGGCGGTATTTTAGGTGAAGACACTTCTATTTGGGGTGGTCAACGTTACCTAAACCGTGCAGCAGGTCTTTTATCTGGTGAGTTTTGGAAACAATCATCTGGTATTGGTGCAGGTATTCAAACTAAGCTTGCAGGACATACAGCTGGTATCGCTTATGTAATGGCTGATCCTGATGCAGGTTCTGCAGATTCTTACGCGATTGACTGTAAACAAGATGATGGCACTACATCGACAGATCCTAGTAAATGTAAAGTCAAGAAAGATGGTGCAAAAGAAAGAGAGACACTCTCTTCTATTGACTTGTACTACTACGGCGTGGATGCGGGCATCGGCAGCCTAGACTTTGACTTTAAATATGGTCAGCAAAACATCAATGGCAGCGAGAACGAAGACGGTATCGGTGCAGCTGTAACGCTTAATACAAGTTACTATGGCCTAGACGGTTGGACTCAAAACGTAATTGCTTACGGCTCTGGCGTAATGAAAAACCGTGGTGTTAACTTCGGTGGTTGGTCTGGTGGCGGTGATAAAGAAGAATCACTATTCTTGACTTCTTACGGTGTGCTTAACATCTCTGAAAAATGGCAGTTAGGTACGGAAGCAGTGTACTTTACAGCTCTTGACCAATTGTTTGGTGCTGACGGTTTGACTCGTTACATGGTTGCTGCTCGTCCTTCTTACAAACTGAACGACAACATTCGCTTAGAAGCTACGGCTTCTTATGCACATGAAGAAGGTGATGAAGGTTACTGGAATCGCACTGGTGATGCTGTAGAGAGCGATATTCTTAACCTAGAAATTGCAACTGCATTTACAGCGAACTCTGACTACTTTGGTCGTCCACAAGTTAAGCCTTACATTAGCTACATTAAAGCTGATGATGAAGCAAGTGCTAAACAAATTGGTATCGATAACGGTAAAGACGAATTTGTATTCGGTGTACACACTGAAATTTGGTTCTAAACCGTTTAAAGTATAAGGCAGCCATTGGCTGCCTTTTTCCGTTTCCCCCAACAACCAATAGTGAGAGAGATTACAATGACAAATAAAAGCTCTATGTTAGCCGTGGTACTAGGTGCCTTGCTAAGCGGTTGTGCTTCCGATGCTCAGGTTCAAACTAAACTCGATGCACCTACCAATGCAGAAGTATGCTGCAGCGACTTTTCGCAGTTCCCATACGCACAATTGAATGATAATGAAGATTTAAAGTTTGATATCGACTTGGGGTCACCTGTCGGTACATTTACAACAGGTAATAGCCACTTTGCAGCGTTCAAGTTCAGCGAACGCTCAGGAGAGATGGTCGTTAAGCTATCGAGCTTGATGATCGATGATTCAGTTTTTGCTCCAGAAGCCATGCTTCTAGATGAAAACTTTAAGCCAGTGCAAACATTGAAGTTTGAAGACTTTAAGGTTCAGGCATCCGACGCTTTTACTCGCACGAGTTACATTGAGCGCTTGCGTATTGATGCGAGTAAGACACCTTATATTGTTATCTACACGCCTGCTGATGAGCTTGGCAATAAGGTGAAAGTTGATCACCCAGCAAAGGTGAGAGCGAAAGAATTTGGTGAGGTGATGCCTATGGTCACCGATCCGGTATACACGAATCAATTAGGTGGTCGTTTAGAGTTAGAAATTAAAACTTTAAAACTTCGCCCTTACCGTGCTAAACCTGCCGTAGCGCCAGTCGTTGCTGCCCCTGCCGCTATGGGAGCGATTGCAACAGCTGTTGTACCGAAGAAAGCAGACACGCAGATACGTGTGCAGCAAGAGACAAAAGACTTCTATTTGTCTGCTATACAAAATGCGGTGAAGTCAGGTGATATACCGAAAGCTTTAGGTTTGTTAGATGAAGCGAAGGCGCTTAATGTTGAAGGTGCACAAGAAGCTTTTGTGCGAGCCGTCAACGCAAAATAGCTTGTTAGCTTGTTAGCTTGTTAGCTTATTAGCTTATTAGCTTAATAGATTAGTAGGCTTAATGGCTTAGCAGCCCAGTATCTTAGACGCTTAGAGATAGAACGCTCCTTTAAAGGGGCGTTTTTTATATCTGAATTTATAGACACTTCAAGTTTAGAGGTCGTTATGCAATCTGAATTGATTATTATCGATGAGTTCTTTATTCCACAGTTGAATCGAACTCGAACGCTCCGCATTTACCTTCCTGCGGGGTATCACCAAGAAGAGCACGCTTATCCTGTCTTATACATGCATGATGGGCAGAATGTCTTTGAGAAGTCTACAGCGACGTATGGGATATGTTGGGACGCACAAACGACACTCGATGAGATGCAAAGGATCGGTAAGTTATCAGGGGTAATTGTTGTCGCCATCGACAGCAGTCATGAGCTTAATGGCATGGAGCGTTATAATGAGTATTCGCCTTGGCGCGCTAACCAAGAGATAAAAGAGTTGGGTGTTGGTGATGAGCTACTTAAATTTGGTGGTGAAGGGGACGAGTACATGGCGTTTATCTGTCATACATCGAAGTCTTATATAGACCAAACATACAGAACAAAGCCGAACCGAGAGTTTACGTACCTTGCTGGCAGTTCAATGGGCGGGCTAATTAGCTTATATGGTGGCTCACTGTACCAGAATATCTTTGGAGTGCTTGGGGTCTTCTCTCCGGCGTTTTGGTTCAATAAACCCTCATACTTCGAGTATATGAAAGAGTTTAACTTTCTGTATCCAACAAAAATATATATGGATATGGGAACGGATGAAGCTCGCGAAGGCACAATAGTGGATTTCGCGGATGTATATCTAAGTGGTTCGCGGGAAATGAATAAGTTACTCGCTCAAAAACACAACGTGACGCTGTTTTATCAAGAAGGTAAAGATCATAAGCATAATGAAACGGCTTGGTCTCTACGATTCCCTGATTTCATCGACTTTATTTTTAGACAATAAAAGAAGGCCTAATTCCATTCTCTTTCTAGTAATAAGTGGATTAGGCTTTCTTTATATCGGCTTGCTAACAATGAAATTAGTCTTTGGCTACTGATAGCTGTTGTTTATTCCGTTTGTTCAACAAGTAGTCATTGTTAAACATGCTACGGTGTTTCCTGGAAAAATCAGGTTTAGCAAATTGTAAGTCACTTAAGATGGCATTACTTTGTTTAGGTTGAATATCAATATGCGCTTGTTTATTGCTTACAGTGACCTGTTGTTGGTGACTGTCGATCGTGATCTCCAACGATTGTGTTAATGGTGTCGAGATTACGGCAACAGACTCATGGTTTATGTCTAACGTAAGCACCAATGTGATCTCGGAACTTACCGTATCTTCTCGATTTGACTGAATCTTGTAGCGAGAAATACCGCACTCAGATTCAAATGACAGTCGTAGCTGGTTTCCTTGACCGAAAGGCAACGAAGCCACTAATTCACTCCAACAACTTGGAAAATTTGGTGTTAGGTGTATCTGATTGTCCAATAAGCGTGGGCAATATCCCAAATAGTCCTGTTGCGCGTTACGAGCGTATTCTGAAACAGACCAGGCTTGTGCAAATGTGCCTGATTCTACAAGATCGCGGTCATCGAGTTGGTAGGCGTCCAAATTTTCACTCATTGTCCCTCTACAGCCTTGTGTAAGGATCTGTTTTGCCAAGTTTTTGGATAGCTGGTAACTGAGATCTTGCTGCTTAAACTTGTTGAGAGCAGTGATGGTAAAGCCTGCATTCCACCCCCAGATCGTACCATTGTGATAAGCCGCATCTTTGTGGTACATGGCTTGATTGTCATGATATGGGTGAAAATCGACATGCTCTTGTTGTAGCGAGCAGATCCCCCATGGGAACAATAGCTTTTCGACCGCATTCTTGACGATGTATTGCTCTCTTTCGCTCTGATTAAGCTCAACTTTCTGAGGAATTGAAATCGTCATGAGTTGGTTTGGACGCACGCTATAGTCGGGAGCGTCACCTTCAGATAAATGGTCGGCTAATCGATTATGTTCATTATCCCAAAATTTGGTTGCGAAGTTTGCCTTCACTTTTCCTGCTTGGATTGTCCAGCTCTTTTCTGCTTCGGAGTCGCCCACTAAAGTTGCGAGTTGAATGGCACTGTTTAAGCTCTCAAACCATAAAGCTTGGATATCATTGGCTTTAGGTCCACGAGGAGACCAAGGTGTCATCCCATCAATTTTTGCATCCATCCATGTATCAGGGTGGCGATGTGCCATCAAGCTATCTTCACTTAAGTAGTGTTTTTCGACACCTGTGATGAAACGCTTCAGGGTTGGGTAAATAGCCTTAGCGAACGCCACATCACCAGAATAGTTGATGTATTCGAGAGCTTCTCGAATCATCCACGGTGTGCCATCAGTAGTGTTGTAAATGATGTTCGTTTTACTTGTCACGCGATTGGGGATTCGGCCAAAATTCACGGAGCTTTCGTCGAGCATCTGCATTGATGCAAAGTTTTCAATTATCTCTTTGGCTTCGCTAAATAAGCCATTAACCAAGCTTGTTCCTGATAAAGCGATAAACGTATCGCGGCCCCAGCAGTCTTTGAACCAAGGTAGCCCAGCCCAAATGCCGGTCCCAAATTCATGGCTAACAAAGGCTCTACTGGCAAGACGTGACCACATAACCGCTCGGTTGTATTCCAGGTCGTTGGTCCACAAATAATTATTGGTTAAGAACTCATAAATCCGCTGTTGGTGAAGAACGTGTTCGTTATTTTTGATCGCTTGATTAACCAATGAGCTAGCGGTTTCAAGAGTTTCAGCAAAGCCGAGGTAGACGACAAGTTCAGTTTGTTTATCTGACGTCGTGAGCATGAGCTTTGTATTGCTCTCTGAGAGCTGAACTAGGTCGCGAAGTTCAGGGTGAGCGTCTAGCGAGATCTCTCGTGCATGTACTGCATGATTGCTCACGATGGCGACAAACCTTGGGCAGCCGTCTGGGCAAACTTGAGGGTTGAGTTCTATTACGATATTTGAGTCTGAAATGTGAACTTTAGAGTGAGTCGTAGGTACGTTGAGTTCTGGAATTAGGCTTAAAGCGCTCGGTTTGTTGGACGATACCTTAAGCGATACGAGTCTGGAACCTTGAATCAGGCTCAGCGATTCTCGACTATTCTCATAATGATGTTCAATACCATAAGGCGTCAGGCTAGCACGTTCAGCCTCTAACTTATT
Organism: Vibrio sp. 10N.222.47.A9; assembly: GCF_963872585.1. Taxonomy (NCBI): domain Bacteria; kingdom Pseudomonadati; phylum Pseudomonadota; class Gammaproteobacteria; order Vibrionales; family Vibrionaceae; genus Vibrio; species Vibrio sp. 10N.222.47.A9. The sequence continues at coordinate 123,224 of NZ_CAWNBB010000104.1, forward strand.
ATTGAACTTGCCGTCGATATAGCTGGCGAAGGTTCCCAGTATCCAACCTTGGTGGTGACGATATTTACCACCGTTTACATAGCTATAGGTTGCTCCATGATAGTAACCATCGACATTATCCCCGAACACAAACGGGAATGACTGTGTCTCTGAGATGGTGAGCTCTTGGAATAGTTGGTTATGTGGCATTGCAAATTCAGGGTGTTGCCAGAGAGGCAGCGTCTCCTCTGTCTCACCCTCTATCAGACGTGTGTTCATAGGCTCGCGTTGAGGTGTTGATAGATCATTGTATTCCCCCTTGGTTACGGTGATCGTTGGCGTCGAAGCGCTGAATTGCACCTTCAAGGAGTATTGACCAGCGACAGCGGGAGAGAGCAGCAGATCATTGCCAATACCTTGTGTGTTGATAAGCGGCATTGCTTGTTCTAATTCGCAGAGTGTGGCTTCACTTTCATGCCCTGAAAGCGTCCATTGCTTGGTGCCATCTGAATCCGAAATTTTGAAGCGATAAAGGTCGGTAGATAAGCATAAGTTTGCTCTGTAAGAGCCGTCTTGCTCTTTGAACAATGGGGTGTCTAACCCCCAGCCATTGAACGTACCTTTTAGGTAAAGAGTAGGGATTTGCATAGCGAGTTGATTTCCAAAACAAAAAAGGCACAGCATGCGCTGTGCCAAAGGACAATAGGATATTAATAATAAGAAAGGTTATTTGGTGATTTGTTTCGCTGCTGTGTCTAGTGCTTCTCTAACGGTTTGCTTACCCTGCATTGCGTTATCGATAGCCGCACCTTCAGCGAACCAGTAAGCCGTCATTTGCGGGATGTTTGGCATGATTTCGCCGTTTTCAGCATTCGTCATGGTTGATTTGATGCGATCATCGCTCTCAAGAATTTTTTGGAATGATTTTAGTGTCACCGCGCCAAGAGGCTTGTCATCATTCATGGTTTTCAGAGCGTCGTCTTGGAATAGGTAGTTTTCTAAGAACTCGACAGCAAGATCAGTATTTGGACTCGCAGCATTGATACCCGCACTTAGGATTCCAACAAATGGGTTACCTTTACCGCCATTTAATGTCGGTAGTTCAGCAACGCCATAATTAACCCCAAGCTTGTCTAAGTTACCCCAAGACCAAGGGCCATTAATGGTCATTGCCACATTGCCATTGGTGAATTCTGCTTCTGCTACTGAGTAATCCATATTCGGGTTAACTACCCCTTGGTTTACCATATCAACTAAGAATTGAAGGCCACGAACACCCGCAGCATTGTTAACACCTGTGCTCTTGGCGTCATACCCTGTTGCTGTTTTTTCAAACGCAAAGGCACCACCGGCAGAGATCATCGGCCACGTGAAGTACGCATTTTTCACATCCCACATGATGGCTTTTTTGTTTTGCTTAGCCATCTCTTTCTGAATGGCAGCAAGCTCTTCCCATGTTTTTGGTGGGTTTGGAAGTAGGTCTTTGTTATAGATAAGAGAAGGTGCTTCGATTGCTAAAGGGTAGCCCACAACTTTACCGTTGACTGTCACCGCATCCCAACTGAAGTCGACAAGCTTTTCTTTGAACTCTTTACTTGGATTAAGTTCGTGAAGTAGGCCTGATTCTGCGTATCCACCAAAACGGTCGTGTGCCCAGAAAATGATGTCAGGGCCGCCGCCTGTTGCTGCGTGTTGTTGGAATTTAGCTTCCAGTGAATCTGGGTACTGAACGTTAATTTTTACACCAGTATCTTCTTCGAATTGTTTACCAATTTCAGCAAGACCGGCATAACTTTTATCGCCATTGATCCAGATTGTGATTTCACCTTCTTCCATAGCAAAAGCCGGTGCATTGAAAAGAGCAGCAAGGGTACAAATAGACAGTGTTTTCAATAGAGGTTTCATAGTTTTATTCCATATTCAGAAGGTTATCCATAACGATAATCACTTCTATCAGTTCTTATTATCTGAGAGTGATTTTATCGATTTCGTCTCTTCTTGAGAAATAGGTAAACAGCTAAGAGGTATAGTAAAAATCTATATCATTATTGTGAACCTAGTGTTTAGGAGGTAGGGTGTAGCTTTTGTGATGTTGAACGTGAAAAGAAATGTGAAGACGGGCTCAAACAAATTGATGGTGATTTGGCTATCGCTCGCTAAGAAGAGCGTTGCGTATATTGGTTTATGCGATGTCGGATTCAATATACGGATATGTTGGCTAGATATACGGCTTTGACAGTTAAGTTTACGCGCTAAAGAACAACGAAAAAGGCAAGGGTTTACCTTGCCTTTATTCGGGGAGATTGGCTCTTATGGTGCTATAGCTTCATAGCTTCATAGCTTCATAGCTTCATAGCTTCATAGCTTGATGCTTTACAGCTTTAAAGTGAATGCTTCATAAGGGGCTAAGTTTAGTTGCGTGTCGAGACTCGAAACCTCACCATAATTGTTGATTAGGCAAGTTGCTGTTTGAGTGCGATATTGCTCAGGGACGTCAAGCGTTAATGAGTCACCAGAGAAATTACATACGACAAATAGCTGCTCACCATCCAACTCACGTACGTAGGCGAAAACCTTGTCGTGTTCTTCAAAAACAGGAATAAATGAACCGTAGACAATCGCTGGATGAGCTTTTCGTAACTCTATCAATGTCTTGTAGTGGTAAAATATTGAGCCTGGATCGGCCAACGCACTTTCGACGTTTATCTCTGGGTAGTTTGGATTCAGCTCAATCCACGGTGTTCCCTCAGAGAACCCTGCGTTAGTTTGGTTGTTCCAGTGCATTGGTGTTCTAGCGTTGTCACGGCTGTTCTCGTGAATGGCGTCCATCATGTGTTCATGAGTGACACCCGATTCCGTTTTTACTTTATAGAAATTGTGCGTTTCAATATCTTTATATTGGTCTAGATTGTCAAAAGCGACATTGGTCATACCAATCTCTTCACCTTGGTAGATATAGGGTGTGCCTTTCAAAAAGTGCAAACACGTCGCCAGCATTTTTGCTGATTCAACTCGGAAGTGTTTGTCATCACCGTATTTTGAAACCAAACGTGGTAAATCGTGGTTGTTCCAAAAAAGCGAATTCCAGCCACCATCGGCCAGCTCAAGCTGCCACTTGGTCAGCACATTTTTGAACTCTCGAAGATCAAGCGGAATAGGGTTCCATTTGTCACCGTTTTCCCATGTCAGGGTGATGTGCTCAAATTGGAATACCATCGAAAGTTCATTTCTATCTTGTCCGCTGTATAGCTTGGCTATTTCTGGTGTCGCGCCCCAAGTTTCTCCTACGGTTAACAAATCCTTGTTACCAAAGGTCGCCTGATTCATTTGTTGTAATAGCTTGTGCAGCCTTGGCCCGTTCCCAGTGATTCCTTTATCGATCTCTTTACCAATAAGATCAATCACATCTAATCGGAAGCCGCCGATGCCAAGGTCAATCCACCAGTTCATCATAGTATGAACTTCTTCTTGAATCTTCGGGTTTTCCCAGTTCAAATCTGGCTGACGTTTCGAAAATAGATGGAAGTAATATTGTTGTGTGAGTTCATCCCATTGCCAAGCACTTCCGCCAAAGATAGAGCCTTGGTCATCCGGTGCACTGCCATCCGGTTGTGCATCGCGCCAAATGTAATAGTCTCGATACGGATTGTCTTTTGAAGAGCGTGCTTGTTCGAACCAACGGTGCTCATCTGACGTATGGTTTACCACTAAATCCATAACAATCTTAATGTCACGTTCCTTCGCTTCATCCATCAGGTGTTTCATCTCTTCCATCGTGCCAAACTCTTCAGCAATCGCTTGGTAATCCGAGATGTCGTAACCATTATCATCCATTGGAGATTGATAAACTGGAGATAGCCAAATGACATTAATGCCAAGTTCCTTTAGGTAATCCAGTTTGCTGATGATTCCATTTAGGTCACCGATACCGTCATTATTCGAGTCTAAAAAGCTACGCGGGTAAATTTGGTAGACCACTGCGTCATGCCACCATTTCTGTTCCATCTCAATGTCCACTTAATGATTTAATTGACTTTACTATAGTGATTTCACCTTTCTGTGGGAAATAGCATTACTAATGCTCTCTATAGAAAAATCCTATATCATGAGTTCTATCCACTGCGCGCTGTGTTCAGTGGTTTAATTTGTTGAATTTCTAACCTCGCATTTTGTGATCGAATGCAAACTAAGAGAATCCTATGAACAAGCTATACCGATATTTTCTGATGGTTGCGCATACAGGCAGCATTAAAGGTGCGGCGGAAAAGCTGAATATTAGCCAGCCCTCCTTGACCGCGGCGATCAAGAAATTAGAGAGTGATGTTGGTGTTGCTATTTTTACTCGCAAGTCAAAAGGCGTTGAACTTACCGAGTATGGGTTGTTGTTTCAGGAGTTTGCACAAGAACAGCAAGAAAAGCATCTGTCGTTGATGCACCGCTTTACTGATATGCAGCAGCGACAATTAGGTAAATTGAAGCTCGGAACCGGCGAAGCTTGGTGGGAACAATTTGTTTGCAAGGCGGTTGAGGAATACAAGCAACAAGAACAAATGGGCTCGCTACATTTAGAGTTCGGTAACAACTTGTCTTTGATGCACCACTTGGTTCAAGGCGATATTGACTTGTTTGTAGGCCATGAAATCTACGGGCTGCATGAGCGATGTAAAGTGACGTTTTACCCACTTTTTCAAGACAAAGAAGCGGTGTTTGTTCGAGTCAACCATCCATTGTTAACGAAGAAACATTTAGACCCGAGCTTGTTAAGGCGTGAGATGTTGGCGTTTCCAATACTCCAAGTGACCCCCGATCACTCTAGACATAACTCTGTGCTGTCTGATCACGTAAATTCACAGCCTGGCGGGCGTGATACCGAGGTGGTTGGGCGAGATGTCTATGATGTTGACTCTCTTTTTGCGAGCTTAGATATGCTAAGAATGTCTGACGCTGTCATGCCATACAGTCATAAAATGTGTAACTGGATGAAAGACAAAGGCTTTGAAACGTTACTGATTGACGATTCTAAGCGCGGGAACGTTGGTCTTTACGCGAAGCAGGGAGCGGAAGACCTCAAGATCAAGACGTTCATTGAGATCTTACAAAAAGCCAACTTTGATTAAGCTAGAAGCCAGAAAATGCGGAGAAAGTAGGGACGCGCTGTGGTGTTAAGGCGATTAGTATCATCGAGTGCTGATCAGGGCGGCTAATCTATCGATTCTGAACGTTGTAAGCCGCACTAGCCATTTGCCTACCCTTTGGTCTGGTGACCTGTTTTCTTCGCAAACTTTTGCATAGCCTCAGCAAAGGTTGTTGCCCCACCTTTAGCTTGAACCTGTACCACCTTATACCCCAATTTTTCTAGTGCTTGGCGCTCTACTAAAACAGCGTCATCGTCTTGCTGGCTGCCCTGTGCTGGCTGATGAAGGTAACACCCTTCGAGTTGACCATCTTCGACCAGTTGGTGGTGTTTCAGTGAATTGATATCAAAATTCATAATCAGTCTTTTCGTGTAAATGGGGAATACCTGTGGCAAAGCCCGCAAGTATCTATAATTCGATTGTTTGTACCATAAGGTATTTTAACAATAAAAAGCGAATGGCAAAACCGTAAACCAGTGGAATGTAATCGGGAGCGGTTAACCTCAGAAAAGGGATGAGGTAACTGAGATCGTGCTGGCACGTTTTTGGACAGTTATTAGAAATTAATTCTGCTCATTTAGCAGTTAATGAATAACTTTTTATAAGGCAAATTCGCCAATTAATACGTCTTCATACTGTCAATCTCATTTTAAAATGTCCCCATGGTAAGTTTATCGACTTGAGGCTTTGAATGATTCGGTGAGCACTGGGTTGATGGTTCGAGGGGCTATTTGAAGGGGAATATCCTGTGACCATAGATGATTGGCACGAATTCAAAATGCACTTCAATGAATTGGGACTTCCTACAGATCCAATCAGAACTAGAAATAACTACAATTTCAAAACTGCCTAAGTTCGCGAGTGCGCTAGCAAAGTTGATGTAACACTTCGTAAATGATTGTTTTAGTAGTAACATCATTAGCTTATATGCATATGCTTGTTGCGACTTTTCTTGAGGTATACGATGTCCGTGTTCGAAGAAACAAAAGGTATTGATGTTCAGTTAGCTGACAAAAATGGTGTTCATTACCCCGCAATACTAGATATTGATAATGACGGTATTTCATTAGACATTTATGCAGAGTCAAATGAAGAGAGATACTTCCAATTAGACTACACATCATTAGAAACTTTGACGTGTGAATCATTTAATAAAGTCTTTTTCCTTTACGGATTACAGATGGAATCGCACTTCTCGTCAGCTCTAAAAGGAGATAATGGAGAGAGGGGTTTTATGAGAATCAAACTTTCAGCCGAAAGAGTAATTATTATAAAGAGCTGCACTTACCTTGATAGCAAGGTCAATTCTATTGAACTCTCTTCAGAAGCCATTGCTGATTGGATTGGAACCACTCATACTCAAGCAAAAATCCCAACTCTTTCATATGAAGAACTTACAGCAAATAGAAGTAAAGCGTTGAAAGAGTTTGAAGTAAACATACCGGAAGTAGGTAGACTTTTTCTCAAATACAAATGGTCTCAAGGTGGTATTGACAAGTTTAGTGTTGGAACATCTTTTCCACCAAGCCTTGTACTTGAATTGGAGAAAGAACATTCATTTGAAAAGGCCTTAAGCTTTCTTGACGACCTAAAGCGTCTACTTTTTTTTGTTGTAGGCGCTCAATTTGAGGTAGACGTCAGATTTAAGTTAAGCTTCGACATGGAAGGATGTCTCTTTGAATGTAAGTCAAATCCTACATACGATGATAGACACAGTATTCTCTATCCATTGTTACACAACACAATAGATTCTAGCTATACAAGACTACCTCCTTTCGATGTTAAAGCTTTTGCTGCATATTTTGCTCTAAATAGCGATACAAGAAATCACTGGTTAAAGTATCAATCTTATAAACAACTCGAAAACAACGAAGAGAGATACTTGGGCTACTTTAGAATTCTTGAGTCACTACTCTACAAGCAAGAAAATTTTTTGGCGCCTGAACTTTTCGATTCTTGCATAGACACTTTTAAAGTCGACTTAGCGAAGCATTTTGGCGTGAAAAACAAGAAAATGGAAAGCTTTCTTCGGTACATAAAAACACAAGTAAACACCAAGAAGTATAATGTGGAACGCAACTTGATTAAGCAATTCAAAGCGCTACCTAAAGAGTTCAAAGACATAATCTGTTTCAATCAGGATAACTTGAAGCCGATTGTAGATCTTAGAAACGACATTACGCATGCAAATAAGTATTCAATTAGTGAAAGACAAAAAATAGAGAACTTGACCTTTTTGGAAGCTCTTTTGTTATTTGAAATGTTTAAACAAATTGGTATTGATTATGCTCTTTCTCTTAACGCAGTTATAAGAATTCCAAGATTTGTCTATATCCGCAGTCATTCACCAAGTATATAAGTGTAGACTTTTACCCCGTATTACATCTCGGAGATTAACAGCGAACAGTCTGAGAAGAATGGATAACTTCTAGTATTGCAAAAACCCGTGAACAGGGTGTGAATGAGTAAAAAGTCTAGCCAATAATGGGGCAAAACTTTGCCAGTGCTTTTGCTAAATTAGCAAACCACGAATAATCACAGGTATGGCAAAGTTGTTGTGAAGAGCTAGTGCGATGAATAGCATAGCACTAGCAAAAGTATTGGTTTAGGTACGCACTAAGTGCGATTACGCTAAATTACCGAAGATCTTGGTGAATTTCTCAAAGTCTAAGATTGTATTATCTTCAATCCATAAAAAGTAATCACTTTGCCAGAGCTGAGTTTTCTTTGCTGAATTGGAAAACACTTTTGTTTTTAGCTCTCCACGGCTAGATGTCCATGGTGGAAACACTCTGAATGCCATTTTACCTTTAGCTTTATCTGAGGTAATGATTTTTTTATTAATCAAAACAGATAAAGGGAAGATAAACATCCCTCTTTTCGAAGATTCGTAATCATTAACCTCAACAAAAAGATAATCTAGATCATTCTTATCGTAAGGCATGGTTCTTCTAGATTCAGTGCTATTTTCATCTGGTCTCTTCCATATTGATAGAAAATTGCCGGGCCTATCTGGTGTAAGGTTCCCCTTTCGATAGATAACTTTCTTTTTATAGATAGAGAATTCAAGAGCCTCATATTTACTATTCTGAGGGTATTGGTCTAACACTACGGGATGGGTTAATTCATACCCTTTAGATGTCAAATTATGACGTAAGAAAAAATCCACATCAATGAGGTATTTACACTGAGTCAAAATATTTCCTTTTAATAAAAAACGATGCAGCATCCTAACTCTTCGAAGGTTCGTAATAAACCATTGGATTACTCTCTAAAACCACCTTGTAAGTTTATGACGCCTTCAAATCGATTGATAGAGCAAGAATTATCGAGTTGCTTTGAGCTAAAAACAGCACTCTAACACCCATTTTTCAATCTTTGTGAGTTCTGGGTGCCAGATTAGTTCTATTTGGTCAAACACTGCTCACCTGTGAATGTAGACTTTTTGGCGAAACCAATTTAGGGGCAAAAACAAGTTACAGCTACCCGCCATAGCTGCTTAGAGCGTGCTTTGAAAACCAACGACCGTCTGAATTTTACTTATCCGAAGACGACGTTAAGTACCTTTTATTGTATTTTAACGCCGTCATTGCTAGTTGCTTTTAGAACGGTTGATTAAAGGGTTAACACCCAAGCGAAAGCGGCTAGGGGCTTTAATTCTGCACTGAAATAACCGACACCATTTTCCACATACAGAGTCTGTTGTTGGACGCCTTCAATATGTTCTTTGAGCGTATAGCTTCCGTCAGCGATGCCTAGTTTTTGAATAACCTCTGCCGTCACCTTCAGCTGAATGTGGTCTGTTTTGCTTTGGCTGAAGTTAGCCGCGGCGATAACCAGTTCTTGATTATCGAAACGCAAGAAAGCATAAACTGAATCACTTAGCTGATTGGATTTGTGTAAATCTTGGTACGCTCCGGTCATCGATGAATGGTTCAATGAAAAGGTCATCACTTGTTGATAGAAGAGTCTGAGTTGCTTTTCGTCATCGTTGAGCTGCCCACCATCGAACTTTCCTCCGTTCATCCATTTTTGATGTTGAGGAACACCGATGTAGTCAAATATAGACGTGCGAGAAGGTTGCCCAAAGCCTGCGTTCTCCGCGCCCGATTCGCCGACTTCTTGCCCGAAGTAAATCATGGTGGGAGAGCTACTTAATAGCGCACTGACTAACATGGCTGGTTTGGCAATGTGTGGGTTACCAACAAACTCAGGAGACGCGACACGCTGCTCATCGTGGTTGTCCAAGAAGTGCATCATGTGGTGTTCGATGTCCATCATTTGATGCTGGATCTCAGGAATGATTGCCGTTGAAGCCTTACCTTGCATAATTGCTTTTAGGCCGTCGTAAAGATCGACTTTGTCATACAGGTAGTCCATTTTACCCAAGCGAATGTAATCACGATAAAGGTCCGGTTGGTACACTTCCGCCATCAAAAAGGCGTCTTGATTCTTTACTTTGATTGATGAATTGAGATAGCTCCAGAATTCGACCGGTACCATTTCTGCCATATCGTAGCGAAATCCATCGACGCCTTTTTCTAACCAATATAATGCGATGTCTCGAAACTTAACCCATGAATCCGGCACATCAACTTGCTGCCAGAAATGGTAGTGGGCGAGGTGATCACGCATCGCGTAATCGTCCGGAAGCTCAGGAAAGTCTTTTGAACCGTCTGGTCGCACGCCATAGTTAATCTTTACGGTTTCATACCAATCATCGAAGTTTGGTTTGCTCAAGCGCGATCCGTTTCCTGTCCATTTGGCTGGGGATTCAAGAAACGGTGAGGCTAAATTCGGGTGTTGTTCGCCACCAAGAGGAATGAACGCAGGTTCGATCTCGGGCAGTTCAAATGTGCTGTCAGGAATGTAATAGAAGTTATTGTTGCGATGATACTCAACCGTCGTGTCATCTTGATCACCAAAGTCACGTACGCCCTCTGGGTTATTCAAGCCTTGGTAATTACGGGCAATGTGGTTAGGGACGATATCAATGATGACTTTCAAACCATTGTCATGGCTTCTTTTGATCAAGGCTTCGAATTCCTGTAAACGCTGCGCTGGGTTGTCAGCAAGATCTGGGTTTACGGAGTAGTAATCTTTGACGGCATAAGGTGAGCCAGCCCGTCCTTTCACAACGCTTGGATGGTCGTCTGAGATGTCGATGTGCTTGTAGTCGTTGATCACAGCATGATGTGGTACTCCGGTGTACCAAATATGAGTGATGCCGAGTTCTCTAATTTCTGTCAGCGCTTTATTGGTGAAGTCACTGAACTTGCCCACGCCATTTTGTTCAATGGTTCCCCAAGGTGTGTTCTGTGTATTCTGATTGCCGAACAAACGGGTAAAAACTTGATAGATTGAATGTTTCTTGTTGTACATACTTATATTCCATCTCGAGAAGTGGAGCTGTAGGGCTTGTCGTTGAAGCTGTGTTAGACGTTATATTTGATATAGACGTTATCGTTAGGAGGCTAGCTTAATCAGAATGCGGCTTTATCCTCCTTGGATAAGAAATTCGGGGCGTAGTTGCTGTGGTATGTGAGCGGCTGCTCAAAACAGGATGGTATGAGGCTTATTTCACTTTAATCTTATGAGAGTTAATATAGAAAAAGGGAGGCTTAATGCCTCCCTTTAAACCTAGTTTTTTGTTCTATAAAGCTTACTGTTTGGTCACAGAAACCACGGCCTTACCCACACTGCTGTTTAGCTCATGAATCGCATTCAGAGTGAAGGTATAGCTGCCAGCTTCAGTTACGCTCAATTGGCAGTTACCATCAGTACCAAGGTTGATAGAGCCACCTGCAAGTTCAACAGAGTCACAACCCAAGTTAGGTGTTCCCCAATCTGCATCCGCAAACTTGAAGCCATAGTTACCAGCCTCTAAGTTGCCTGTTACAGAATAAACTCCATTAGCAACAAAGTTCATCGCCCAATTATCAGCTGCGCCCCATCCATTCATGTCACCACGAACGTAAACCGTTGTTTGGCCGTATGGAGGAATGCTAGATACATCCTTGTCTGAGTTATCAACTGGCAAACCAACACCTTGTGCATCGCTTTGAGCTTGTACAAATACAGCGGTGGTTAATGCAGGTATGGTGAAAGTTTCAGCGGCAAAGGTTGCGCCTTTCACCGTGTCGTCAGCCGAGTTTTGTTGAACATCGTGAAGTGTAAAGCCAGTTGCTCCTGTGATCTTGAACGATTGAGATTTATCCGTTGAGTTCACTACAGCGACAATCGCATCGTTCGCTGGGTCAAGGCTTTTGCCTGCGGACACACCATCATCAATAGACATCACGATCAGTCCTTCGATTTGATCTTTGCCCACATTGCGGAAGTCGACACGCTTCATGACTTCGTCAGCTGTGTCTAAGCGGAACAGTTCACTTGAGCTACGGATTTTTAATAGATCTAGGAATTGTTGCTTAGCTAGCTCAATATCCTTAGTGTCTGGTTCTGTTGTCTTGTCAGCAATAATGGTTTTGATCAGATCCCAGTTAGCACCATCTTTATCTTCACGTGGTAAGCCAACATTCCAGTTGTTGTCAGTACCATCAAACATGACGCGGTTGTACCAATCACCAGAATCGTAAGAATCACGCTGCATAGACTTAGATCGTAGCAGTTCAGAACCCATATGGATGAATGGTATACCTTGGCCTAACATTACAGTAGAGAGCGATACTGACTGCATGCGAGCACGCTTTGCAGAGCTAGTACCTGCAGCGATCTTGTAAGCGTTGTTATCCCAAAGCGTTTGGTTATCGTGTTTGGAAACGTAAGAGATGTTCTCTGAAGGCATCTTGGTGTAGCCAGCGGGCGCACCGTTATAGTCAACGTTTTTGCCCAGTTTGGTATCGCCTTTGTAATCAATCAACACATATTCTGCGAGGTTACCTGCCATCCCTAAACGAACAAGGTCTTGGTTGTGTAAACGACCGTTGATAGAGTCTTGGTCGGACTTTGTTTCTTCGTTGGCAATCGCTGCGTTACCAAAGCCTTGGTTAAAGCGGAGTGGGTGACTACCTTCTGAGTCGACACCACCATCAAATGGGCTACCGCCACGTACGGCGTCACGCAGACGGTCCGAGAAGGTGCCAATTTCGGTGCCTGCCATATTGATCTGGTTGGCTTGTTCGAAGCGAGCGTTGTTTGCTACTTCGCCAAAGTCCCAACCTTCGCCATAGAACAGGGTATTTGGGTCGATCTTGCGCACTTCTTTCAATGCTTCAACCATTACGCTTTTTGGCTGGTGGCCCATTAAGTCAAAACGAAAACCATCAACCTTATAGTCGTCAGCCCATACCTTGAGTGAGTCGACCATCAACTTACCCATCATTAGGTTTTCAGTTGCGGTGTTATCACAACACGTTGAGCTTTCCACGCCACCAGTGTTTACATTAAGACGGTGGTAGTACCCAGGGACAATCTTATCCAGTACCGACTTATCGTTCACGCCAGATGCGTTGGTGTGGTTGTATACCACGTCCATGATCAGCTTAAGATCCATGTCGTGCGTGGCTTTCACCATTTGACGGAACTCTAGGATACGCTTAGAACCATTTGGATCTGTCGCATAACTTCCCTCTGGAACCGTGTAGTGGAATGGGTCGTAGCCCCAGTTGAAGCTGTCCAGCATGCGTAGGTCATTCATCAACGCTTGTGCATCGCCTGTTGAAGGATCATAACCATCGAGTACATCTTTGATGACTTTATTTTCGTCTTCGTTTCCACACAAGGAGGCAGCAGGTTTTACATCACACAGTTTGCCAACGGTGTCGGTGATATCGACACGGCTCGCTTCATTTTCATCAACGGTAGCGATATCGAATGCCGGTAAGATATGTAGCGTAGTTAAGCCTGCATCTTGCAGAGCTTGTAGGTGCTTGACCGACTCACGATCTGCTTCTGTGAGAGCGAGGTATTTTCCGTTTAGGTTCGCTGTGCCTGCCTTATCGCTGAAGCTAAAATCACGAAGGTGTGATTCGTAAAGTACGTGGTTTGTGTCTTGAACCGTTTTTTCTGTGTCGCGCTTATAGTTACTCCAGCCTTCTGGTTTCAGTGTTGAATCATTAAGGTCAATGACTTGAGAGTATGCAGAGTTCTTCGATAAGCTGAGTGAGTAAGGGTCGGTTACTAGGCGAGTTTCAATGTTGCCTGTGGTTGGGTGGTAAACCTTCACTTGGTAGCGATAGTAACTGTTGACAGCGTTAGGTACCGCGTCAGTCGCCCAGATACCCGTCTCAGTGCTTTCTGTCATTGGAAAAACTTGTGAGCTTTTCAGGTCTTCGCTGTAAAGAACTAGCTCTACATCTTGCGCTGTTGGTGCCCAAAGCTTGAAGGTAGCCGCACTGCATTCAACAATCGCGCCTAGTTCTTCAGCCATTGCATTACCAGCATCTTCGCTAGCAAATACCGCATCAAGCACACCAGGTTTTTGAACCTCAGTTGAAGAGATAACATCGCCATTGGCATTGTAGGCAACAAAAATTATCTGAGATTTTAAGATAGTGCGAAGTGTGCTGTCGTCAACATCGATAGCCAGGGCTGGTAAGCTTGCAAGGTGGCGGAAACGCTCTTTCAATTCAGAGGACAGCTCCCCGTCTTTGCTTAGTTCAATTGCAGTTCCGCCGACAATTTCTTTGTCGTCGTTCATCGTGATGCTGTTATCTAATGCATAGAAGAGTTTTACAGAATCGGCATTACTAGCTGCTTCCCAAGCGATGGTGGTTGCATCTAACCAATGTGCTTTTTGGCCATCAATATTTACTGGTCTTTCTGAAATTGGGTCGTAGTACAACTCGCTGCTGCCATGGAATCCGAATACACCTTGCGAATCACCAAGCTTGGTTAACTCGACTTTCGAATTGGTACTACCAAACGCTTTTTCGTCGTCATTGTGTAAGATGAAGTTCATGCATTTATGCGGGTCAGAAGCATCAGGATCGACTTTCAACACATAGTAGGCACCGTAGGTATCGCTGATACCATCAAATTCGTAAGGTGCTTCCCAGTTAGTGCCCGTTTCACTTAACCCCATGGCTACTAAGTCTGTGCTGGTACAGCCTTCGCCATTCCAAAGGTGCAATCCCCAGCCATCATAGGTCGAGTTAGACGTGCTAGCAGCCGCGACATCTCGTTTGTAGTAAACAACGACTTCGTTTTCGCCTGCTTTGTATAAGCCACTGTTGCCAGCATCCGTGTCGCTATCGCTACCACAGCCTGCGATAAGGGTGGCGGTGAAAAGAGGTAAAATTGCTTTGGCCAATGTAGAGCGTTTGAAGCTCTTCTTTTTGGTGTTGTTGAAGGTATTTCGTAGAGAGATAATTTTATTAATATTTATGTTGTTCACGTTTTAATATCCATATTTCACTTTTTATGAAGATGAATATCCTAGTATTAACGATGGTCAACTATTTGTGATGGCTATGTATAAAGTTATTTTTAATGCGTAAAAATAGGAAACCTAGTGTCAATATCACGCTTTGTATTTGGTTTCAGTTAAATTAATTGGATCAATAACTCATATGTCTAATATCAATAGTAGAAGGCGTAGAGGATGGGAGTAGATAATAAGGATGAGAGCTCATCCTTATTAATGTGAGATGAATATCACTTTGGAATGTTCTTATTTTTAAAGAGTAATAAAGTTTTTACGTTCTATTTAATATTAACATTAGTGAGTTTTGTATATTAGGGACGATAGCTGTACTCCGGGGGAGCATAAAGGTAGGTAGATTACATCAGTTTCATTTGCAGATATCTGCAATTCCTATAAATTCCATAGTGCACTTAAGGAGAAGGTAGATTTCTTGGGAGCGAAACCACCAGTTATCCATCCTTATCAAAATCTACAGGGCGTAATTGCCACAGTATGTGAGCTGTTGCCCAAAAGGAGTTGATGTTGTCTTCATCTATTCAAATCGTTATCACTTATCTTGTTCTGGTAGCGGTATCTGTGTTGTTTGCGGAAAGTTCTAAAGCGCTGTTGGTGTGGTATTTGGTTATCGGTGTGGTGACGTTTTTTGTGTATGCGAAGGACAAGCGAGCAGCGATCAATGGCAATTGGCGTGTGCCAGAGAAAACCCTGCATACTTTTTCTATTGCTGGTGGCTGGTTAGGGGCGTTGATAGCTCAAGAGAAGTTGCGTCATAAAACGCAGAAGCAGCCGTTCAGATCTATCTATTGGCTGACAGTGGTAATTAATGTAGCGGCGTTTGCGTGGACGTTAACCCCAAGCGGGCAGGCAACATTTGGGCGTTGGCTTAGCGAGATTATTGGATATCTTTAACGAGAATGATGGCTAGTAGTCGTGTACTAACCATCACAATATAGGACGTTATTTGGTTAGAGCATCGGAATTGTTGATGCGAGCAGTAAGCCTGCCATACCGTAGTTAAAGCTTTTGATGCGAACGGGTGTTGTTAACCAGTGCTGCAGCTGTTTACCTGCCGCCGTCCAGAATGTGACTGACGGTAAGTTCGCTAGCGTGAAGATACCTGCGATGATCGCAAGCTCCCACCATGAACTGCCGCTGCTATACACTGAGAATGCAGTCAGCGCCATTGACCAACCTTTAGGGTTTACCCATTGAAAACTTGCTGCGCCGATGAAGGTCATTGGCTTATAAGCCTCGCTGCTTTTGGCTTTGCCGCTCAATGCTATCTTAATCGCAAGGTACACGAGGTAAGCAAGGCTTAGGTATTTCAAGATTTGGTGCGTCACAGGGTATGCGTTGAAAACGCCCATCAAGCCGAAACCAACCAGCAGTAACATGGCTGCAAACCCCAGAGCAATACCAAGCATGTGCGGAATAGTGCGGGCGAAGCCAACATTTGCTCCTGATGTCATGAGCATGATGTTATTTGGACCCGGCGTGAAGGTCGAGACAAACGCAAACAAGGCAAGTGCGCTAAGTTGTTCTAAAGGCATTATGGTTCTCCAGCAAAAAAATGAACGAAGTGACTGACCGGTCATGACTTTCACGTGTTGAGAAACATAGTAGGTGGAAAGTGAGGCAATTATGTGCTTTTATTTCCTCTATTATCAATAAATGCACAATAATAAGTACTTATGGATAGATTTGACGAAAGGATATTGCAAGAGCTTAAATTGGACGGCAGAATCTCCAATATCGAGCTTTCTGAACGAATTGGTTTGTCGGCTTCAGCGACCTTAAGGCGAGTACAGGATCTTGAGCGTAAAGGGGTCATTCAAGGTTACCGTGCAGTTCTGGATAATGGCCTGATGGGCGTTGGCTTTATTGCTTACGTTTCGATTGGTTTATCAAGCCACAGCAAAGCGGCTCAACTGGAGTTTGAACAGCACGTCAGTATGGAAAAAGAGGTAGTGGAGTGCCACAACATTACCGGTGCCAACGAATACTTGCTAAGGGTAGAAACCAAAGATCTACCGGGCTATAAGAAGTTTCATGCCGATGTGCTTGGGGAATGTGCTCAGGTTCAATCCATTACCACCATGGTTGTGATGGATACACCCAAAGATGAACGTTAGTCGAGTTTTATTTCAGGAGAGGCGCAGTGCCAAATACTAATCAGTTGTTATTGTTCTTAGATGTGGTTCAACAAGGGTCGTTTACCAAAGCGGCAACCTTGCATGATATGGACAACTCATCACTCTCTAAACAGATCAAAAAGCTTGAACAAGACTTGGGTGTTCAGCTGCTTAACCGTTCTACACGCTCGTTCTCGTTGACGTCGGCAGGGGAAGATATTCTTGCGCAAACCTATGTGCTGAAAGATACTATCAATCAGATACAAGGCATTGCAGATTCATACCAGTCAGAGCCCAAAGGTGTACTGCGCATTACTTCACCGATCTATTTTGGACAGCAATATCTGCAACCTATCATCACTCAGTTCATGAGAAAGTACCCGGATGTTCAGATCGTACTTTCACTAGACGATAAGATCGCCAACATCATTGCAGGACAGTTTGATATCGCGTTTCGCTTTAGCAAGCTCGTTGAATCGAATTTGATTGCGAAGAAAATTGCCGACAGTAACTTCATGCTCGTTGCATCGAACGACTTTTTGAAAGAGCACGGTGAGCCGAAGACACCACAAGATCTGCTCGCACTACCTGCTGTGATTTATACCAATGGTGATATGACGGTTGATCATCTACGTATCAGTGAAGAGCCGCATGGCAACACTTTCCAAAGCCTAACGATTCGCGGTAACTATAAGGTGAGTGATGTTCGCACCATGGTGTCTTGCGTGAAAGATGGTCTAGGTTATGGCTTCCTTGATCAATCAAACCTGTATGCCTCAATGAAAGAGCTTGGCTTGGTTACTTTGCTTCCGGATTATCCGATCTCGACGATTGATACCGCAATCTACGCTGTGTATCCGCACCGTAAACAGACCAAACTGGTCAAAGAGTTCATTACGACGGTTCAAGACTATATCGGCTCTCCGACGATTTGGGAGAAGATGCAGCAAGGTTAGCTGGATCTCTAATCGTTCAAACATAAAAAAGGAGCCAGAACGTCGAACGATCTGGCTCCTTTTTATTCCTCGGACTATAGCTGATTTACAATGTAAAGCTTAGCTATAGCTGACGTGAACGGCTCTTGTGCACTAATGCCTATCAATGCTCATGAATCACTTCTTTACCACTTGGGTAGGCTTTGGAACCCAGCACATCACCGTCGACTTCTTTACCATAATAACCTTGGTGGTTGTGGTAACGCTTAGCATTACCTGCAACATCACCCTTGTATCGTGGGTCTTGTGGGCGTTCATGACTGTTCACAAATGCGGCTACATCCCATGCATCCTGAATTGAAAGCTGTTGGCTCTTTCCAAGCGGCATGTTTTCGTAGATGAAGTAAGCTGCTGTATTTACACGGTGCATACCTGCGCCCCAGTTGAACGAATTCTCGCCCCAAAGAGGTGGTAGGTATGAGCGGCCATCCGCCCCTTTAATGCCTTCACCATTTTGACCATGGCAGGTTTGGCAGCTGGTTTGGTAAACCTTTTCGCCACGCGCTATCGATGGCTCTTGTTCAGGGTTTGCAATCTTAGGGTAGCCACGGCCGGCCAGTTTACTGCGGTCATCGATTGGGTATTTGCTTAACAGCTCTTCAGGGAGAGGGAAGCTTTCCGCTTTACCACCGACTTGTAAGTCAGCATCGCTGATCTCAGGAACGGGTGTATCTTGCATGCCGTTCTTGTCTAAGATGCCGCCCATCGCCAGCCAGTATGAATAAGCCGTTAGTGCGACCATCTCTTTTGAACCCTCAGCCGGTGGCAGGCCATTCATTGAGTAGGTGAAGCAACCTTGGATACGTTCTGCGTAGCTGTTTACCTTGTCATTCTTGGAACGATACGCAGGGTAGGCCATATACGCACCCCAAAGAGGTGCTGCGTTAGGCTTCATGCCTGCTTGCATGTGGCAGTTTACACAGTTTTGTTCATTGCCTACGAACGTACCACGCATCTGTTGTGAATCGACAAACAGCGAATAACCCAATTTTACTTTGTCGCCAAATTCCCCAGTAGGGATATCAACCAAGTCTCGTGGCACCAGATATTTGTTATCTTGAGGCTTCTCAACGGCTGGCAGCTCGGTTTGGCGATCGGGCAACTCAGCTTCGGCATAAGCGATTCCAGAGGCAAGGGTTGCGGTAATTAAAAGTAGTGTTTTCATGCGAGCCCTTTAGTATCGGAAAGAGGCGAAGTAGTAAGACAGGTTTTTGATCTCATCGTCGGTTAACTTGCCCGCGATATTACCCATCATGTTCAAATCATCACCCTTACGAGTGCCATTTTTCCAAGCGTTGAGCTGAGTTTGAATGTAGTCGGCATGCTGGCTTGCTAGGCGCGGGAATTTGTCTACGCCCATACCGCTTGGCCCATGACAGGTTGCACAGGCTGGAATGTTTCTATCCCAATCGCCTTGGAATACAAGTTTACGATAGGGGTTATCGATATCAGCCTGTGAGCCGCGCTGCTCTAAATCGGTAAATTCGTATGAAGGTAGTGATGCAAAGTATTCTGCTACTTCACGACGAATCGCAGGATCAGAGACACCATCAGCCATGCCCTTCATGATCGCGCTTTGACGCTCACCACTTGAGAACAGAACCAGTTGATGTTCTAGATAGTCAGCATTGAGCCCTGCAAGCATAGGGGCAATGTTGGGCATGCCTTTACCGTCGGCTTGATGGCAGCCGCTACAAGTTTCTGCGGCTTCTGGCATTGGGTTGGGTGCTGCTTGTGCAAAAGCGGATAAAGAAAGGCTTCCTAGAGCAGCGATGCAAAGCGTTAGAGTTTGAGTTTTAATTGTCAGCTTAGTCATGAGGCGTCGCTATTGGTTGTAATGCACGCATTTTCGACATAATTGGTTGTTCGCGCTATTGTGGATTTCCACATTAATTCACTTGGAACTTGAGGTGAGTCTCACATTAATAACCTCAGTCACCATAATGGTATTGATGTGAACTTCTATAGGTTGATCCACTGCCGTTTATGAAATGCAAGGGAACTGCCATGTTCGCCTCGGTATAACTGCTTGTTAAGGCTCTTTTATGGCACCGATTGTATAAGCATAGCCGCTTTATGGGGGCTGGCTAAAAAAGTTACGGTGAAGAGAAGCAAAGAGAATAGAAGTGAAGAGAGTTTGCGGGTTGGATTGAATATTACGGATTGAATGCTGCCGATGTATTGGTTGTTAAAAAGCAGAGCAACTTCGAATGACGAAGTTGCTCTGCTGCGTTCCTATTCAGGAATGAATAAGTATTGGATCACTGATTAGACTTTGTAGATCTTAGCTGGAAGCGCTTGTCTTGCTGCTGCGCCTACCACCCAATCCAACATGACGCCTTTGCCTTCTCTCGTTGGGTCAATTAAACCAATATCATTGATATTAACGCCATCGTTTGACTTCATCTTCACTGGTTGTTGTGTGTCACCAATCCAGTGTGCACGTTCACCGAGCTCTTTGTGGCCAAAGCCGTGTTCAAAGCCTAATGTGCCCGGTTTAATGCCATCAATCACCATCGCCAACGCGTGTGTGGTTGAACTCGGTGTTTCAATGGCAAATACGTCACCGGTTTTGATGCCTGCAGAAGAGGCGTCTTGTGGGTGAATGTAAACCGGGTTCACGCCTTTGATAGACTCCAAGCGTGGTGACAAGTTGGACACCGCACTGTGAATGTTGGACTTAAAGTTGGTCAGGGTGAACGGCCACTCTTTTGCTGGGAATTGCTCTGCTAATGGTGTGCCGTCTGCCAGCTTTTGTGGATACCATGTCGGGCAACCCATGTACTGCTCACCACTGATGGTGTTGTGAGAGGTACCAAGCTTTTCATTCCAGATAGCCAATGGCTTGGTCCATTTGTACTTCATAGTTTCATTGGTATACGCATTGGTTGCGTCTTCAAAACGACCGCCACGCGCAAAAATGTACGCTACTTTGAGCATCTCTTCTGGTTTAAGCGTTTTGTGCATTACAGGTATAAGGCGCTCTAGACCAGACCAAACGATATCTTCGGCGTCTACATTCGGCACGCCACCTTTTACGAACGCCAAGTTAGCAGCTGAGCGCAGGTAGAAGTCTTCAGCGCTATGAATACCGTGCCAGTTACCTTGATTGTCTTTGATTACGTTGTCGCCGAAGCCACCTAAGCCCAGTGTTTTCGCTAGATCAATAAAGAAGTTCTCTAGGTTGATGGCACGTCCGTCTTGAGTGCGGGAAGTTTTAGGCTCAACAATCGGCCAGCGAGCGGTGATCGCTTTAGTCGCGACACCATGCCAAGGTGTTGCCATGCCCCAGCTTTCGTAGGTCACCGTGTCTGGCACGAGGTAATCCGATAATGCTGTGGTCTCATTGATGAATGCATCGATAGACACGATCAAGCCAAGCTGTTTTGGATCCTTAAGCTTTTCACCCAGCAAGTTGTCTAAACCCGGAACACCATAAAGTGGGTTCGCCATGTGGTTGATCCATGCCTTTGCGCGGTAAGGATAGCCATTAATCGCAGCTGATAAGTGCTCGGTTAACAGCGGTGCTGAGATTGGATACCACGGCGCGCGCGTCGGGTAAGGTGACTCACCGGCGGCAACGCGACGTTTGTATTCGCTGGTTTTTTGATACGGGAACTTGCTGCGGGACAAGAACACGCCTTGAGGCTTAGTCTTACCTTTAAACTTAGTAAAGTCGTAGCGTGGGCCTGCAACCGAAGTCGGGTAGCCACCCGCTTTCGCCATCGCACCGCCTTTCGCGTTGATGTTACCGATCAGCGCGTTCAGCATTAGGATAGAGAACGAGTTGTAGAAGCCGTTGGTGTGCATGTTGCCACCGTGAGTATCCACGACTGCTTTCGTCCCGTAACTGGTAAAGCGTTTCGCTAGTGCAATAATTTGGTCCTGCGGGATCTCACACTGCTCACTGTAGTATGCAAGGTCATATTTGAAGGCTTCTTCCTTCAATCTTTGCAGAGAAGACTTAACACGAACAGTCTGACCATCAACTTCTACGTCTTGATCGACGAACAGAGCCGCTTCATTCACCTGAATATGTGATGCCAATAGTGACGTTGTCACATCAAGTGAGATAAATCCGTCATCGTCAGACATCGGTTCGCCTGTTTCTAGCAACCCTATATCCGATGCACGAAGCATACGCCCATTTTGTGGGTGGCTTTCGTCGCTGATCACGAGGTGAGATGCATTACACCAGTGTGTGGTGCCTGCTTTTTGCATCGCTTGTGCGCTTGGGCGAGACAAGAAGTCGTGATTGTATCGTTGGTTTTCGATGATCCATTGGATCATACCCAGTACTAATGCTAAATCGGTGCCCGGTTTGATCGGTAGCCAGTTATTGCGATCGCCCGCCGCAAGGCTTGACGATCCTGCCGGAAGGCTTGGAGTGACAATGGTGTAGCTCAGCTTTCCGTTGGTACGAGCCTCAGCCAGCTGTCTCGCTTGGCGCTTAAACGGGTTACCCGCTTGAGCTGGAGACATACCGATGAAAAGAATGAACTCTGCATTGTTGAAGTCGGGTTTTAAATGCGAGAACTTGTCTAGATCGTTCATGATCGCGCCTGAACCTGCACGGAACGCGTAACCACAGTAAGATCCATGATGACCAAAGTTGCGTGTGCCGTAGCTGTTAAATGCAAAGCGCTTCAAGATGTCGTCACGGCCTTCATTACCGGCATTGGTCACAAGCAGTTGGTTGGCTTTTGGTCCGTATTCAGGGTTGTTTGGATCGAGTGGTGTTTCGATGTCACGAATCGATCGTAAGCCCTCAACTTCACCTTCACCGAATAAGTCACCACCCTCGGTGATCTCAGAGATAAGTTGTTCGTAGCTGATTGGTTCCCACTTGCCTTCACCACGCTTACCAACGCGTTTGAGCGGTTGAGTGATTCGGTATGGGCTGTTTTGAATCTCCAACATGCCGTTACCACGGGCACAGGCTGTCGAGCGGTTATTGATGCCTGACTCACCAGACAAGCCAATGTAGGCGTCTTTTACCGGTGTTTTGAACGGGATCTGCTGATCACTTGAAAGCGGGTGATATGGGTTACCTGAGATACGTAAAATCTCGTCATTGCGATTATCGATACGCACACGTAAGCCACACAGTGTCCAGCAGCCAAAACACATTGAGGGTGCAACGCGTTGGTTTGGATTCGGCGAGATCTTACCTTGTTCATCGACACTGTATTCTGTCTCTAACGAATTACCGTGATGGATGTGATTGGTTTTCTTACCTGCGGTGCCATCAATAGCACCGTGAACCATATGCTTTGTGGTTGTCGCATAACCTGCAGCAAAGGCTCCAACACCACCGGCAGCAAGGCCTGTTTTCAAAAATTGACGACGTTTGTTATCCATGATGATTCCTCAGACTACAAGCTATGTGAGCGGTTAAGTGGTGATGATGTGTTTTGGTTTGGCTTAGATGCTGTCTTTGGTGCAGAGCCAGTTGTTCTTGACGATCCAGCAGACACGATCTCAGAGGCGAACAACGCAAGTGCTAGCCAAAGGCCACACATACCAACAATGCCGAGTAATCCTGCGCTACCCATCGGCAGTTCATAAGGGAATGCACCCACATCAAAACGGGGAATGGTTTGAACTTCCATCATGGTGACCCAACGTACCGCCCATGCAGAAACTATGGTCGCAAGCGCAACACAGATAATTCCTAGCTTACTTTGCGATAGGCGTTGCAGTGGTAGAACCAAGATCATGCACAGCAAAATGCTGGTGGTCATGATGCCTAAATTGATGCCCCAAGCGTCGTTCTCATACAGGCTGAAGTGACCATGGTTAGATGCCCAAATCGACGTGAGAATGATGGCAAGGCCACCAGTTAAGGTAATGGTTCTTTGTATCAAAGCTAGGTCTGTTGGTTTTAAGCTTGGCTTGCTTGAAGGCAGTAGAGCCCAAATCAACAGCGTTAAACCCGTTGCAGCAAAGAATGCGGTCGTGAACCAAAGCAGCGGAGAAGCCGGTTGATGCCAAAGCGGTCGGCTCGCCAAAATCGCAATCTCTGCGCCTGTGTAAAGCGCGATGCTTAGGCCCGAAATAGCCGTCACAGCAGCGAGCGCAATCATCAGCTTTGACGATATTTTCCATTGACCTAGCGTCAGCCAAGCCAAACGTTTTAGAAGTGGGTTTTCACTCTCTTTCAGTTGTGCGATGTCATCACGCAGGTAAACCCATGCGGTTGCGACAGCCAGACCAGAGAACAAAGGTAGAAACAGAGAGCCCAATGACATCCATGACCAAGGTGTGATGTGAGCATAGAAATGCCACGCACGTCCGGGTTGATGCAAGTCACCAGTAAGCGCTAATGGCCCAACAATCGCACCGATTGCCATCACAAGCACAAGGGCAGAACGAAATTGGTGGCTGGTTGAGTTCTTAAATATCAGTGCAATCAAAAACAGAATAGCGGCCGCGTAAGCCGAACCTATGTAGAAGAAATATTGAACCGCCCACGGTAGCCAAGCGATCTCTTGAGCGGGGACTAACACCTCAGTGATATTCATGCTGTCTCTCCTTGTTTGCCTTGTGTCGCGATTGCCAATTCTTGTTTGCTAGAGGATGAGTTATCGATGGCGGCTGGATCATAAATCGCAGGTTGGCCTTCAATGTGGCTAACGAATCGCTCGTTCATGCCGATATAGAAAACATGGGGGTTGGTATTCTGCTCTGGCTTAAGCACCTTGATGTCGTCTTGGTTTTCATTGAGCAGACGGTTGATCTCGCTGTTTGGATCTTTAAGGTCGCCAATGACACGCGCGCCACCGACACAGGTTTCTACACAAGCAGGCAGTAAGCCGTCTTCAAGGCGGTGTGCGCAGAAGGTGCATTTGTCTGCGGTAAGGGTGTCGTTATTAATGAAACGAGCATCGTAAGGACAAGCTTGAACACAGTAAGCACAGGCTACGCAGCGTTCATTGTCGACCATGACAATGCCGTCTTCGCGTTGGAAGGTCGCTTGAACTGGACAAACCTTGATGCAGGGAGCGTTGTCACAGTGATTACAGAGGCGAGGTAACATGAAAGATTTCACGTCTTGTTGAGCCGTCGAACCATCATCAAGGGAGACTTCATACTGTTTTACGGTGGTTCTGAACTGGCCAATTGGTGCTTGGTTTTCAACGCTACAGCCAACAGTGCACGCCTGACAGCCAACGCACTTACGTAAATCAATCGCCATGGTGTAGCGTTTACCTATTTCGCCTTTGCGGTCAGGTTGGTTGTTATTGCGAATGGCTGTGCTTGCGACTGCGGTGTTGATTCCGGCAATGGGAATGAGTGCAGCACCAGCGGAAACCTTGCCGAATTGGCGGAGAAACCGTCTTTTCAATGAGTCCATAGAGGTACCTATAAATGGGTATTCGATCTGTTAGGCTCATTGTCAGTTTTTGACCGTTCACGGGGTATTGTGGATTTCCACATACCCAGATCAACGTTGATCTAGAACAAATGTGGTTTTACCAATCTAGCTGTTATGCTTTGTTTTAGAGGCTTATTTAGGGCGCTTAAGCATGAGCTAAGCGCGAAACACGCCGCTGACATAAAATGAATCGAGAATAAATTGAATAAACAGTCCGTTTGGAGAAAGAGATTTCAGTGACAGTCAGAAACCTAATGACAATCGTTGGCCTTTGTTGGTTGAGCTTAACCGCAGGAATCTGTTTAGCCGCTCAATCGGAGCAAGAGATTGCAACGACAAGCACTGTTGAGTCTGAGCAAATCATAGAGGTTGGCGTATTGGCGACTCGAGGTAAGCTTTCCGCTCAACAGCGTTGGCAGCCGACAATGGATTGGTTGTCGGAGCGCATTCCCGGAAAATACTTTGTTCTCAAGCCTTTCAACTTGGAAGAGATGGCCGAAGCGGTAAAAGATGTGACTGTTGATTTTGTTATCACCAACCCCGGTCAGACGGTTCGATTAGGACGCCAGTATGCGCTTTCTTGGATGGCAACCATGACCAGTCATAACTTTGAAGCTCAAGACACTAGTAATACACGCAGCATTGGTTCCGCCTTGGTGGTGAGAAGAATGTCGCCTTATATCTCTCTCGAACAACTCAGCGGTAAGCCGATTGCGGCAGTATCTGAAAATGCATTCGGTGGCTATCTCACTATGCGTTACCAAGTGATGCAACAAGGGCTTAATCCCAACCACTTTTTCTCTAATACTCAGTTCTTAGGTTTCCCTATTGATGCTAGCTTGTATCAACTGCGTGAAGGACACATTGAAGCTGCGGTGGTGCCTGCGTGTTTGGTCGAGAGCATGATCAGCGAAGGTTTGCTGGTGGCGGGTCAATATCGTGTTATCGAGAATTAAGCGCCAGAAGGGTTCCGATGTCAGGTGTCTACGCCGTTGTACCCTAACTGGTCGTTTGCCAAAACAGAGAGAGCGTCTTCGGCACTGGCGAAACAAATGAGTCAGGTGTTATTTGCGATGCCAAGAAGCAGTGCGCCAGCCGTTGCAGCGAATGCATCGGGCTGGACGTCACCGACAAGCCTGCTGTCGATCGATAAGCTATACCAACAACTCGACATGCATCCACTGCAACAACCTTGGTGGAAAGAAGCGTTAATCTGGCTCAAGTACAATCAACAGTGGGCATGGGCGTTCTTTATTCTTGTCGTGTCGCTGAATGCTTACCACTTCTGGTTGGAATACAAATTCAGTCGCAGCAAAAAGCAACTAGAAGCGACGCTGTACAAGCTGAAAAGTAAGAGTGAACAGCTAGAGCACTCACAGCGTATCGCGGTAGTTGGTGAACTGGGAAGTAGCTTGGCACACGAGATTAATCAGCCTTTGGCAGCTATTCGGAATTATAGCGAAGGTGGTTTACTGCGGATTTCGAATAACAAACCACTGACTGACATAGAGCCCGTATTTGAGAAGATCCAGTCTCAAGTGGACCGTGCTGATGCGATCATCCAGCGCTTAAGAAACATGATCAAAAAACGCTCATCAGATAAATCTCAAATTGATATAGAAGCGCTTCTTACAGATACCATCGAGCTACTGCAATTTAGATTAGAGAAACACAAGATAACCATTGAACGTTATGTTGTGGGTAAACCTATCACGCTATATGTTGACCCTGTCGGATTGCAGCAGGTGGTTGTAAATTTGATCAACAATGCGACTGATGCGTGTAATGCTCAGATGCATCGCGAACAAAGCGCTACGTCTGATATTGGTAACAAAAACAACGAACCCTCGACAATTAAAGTGATTACCGAGTATCAACCGGATAAAATGATGCTGTCGGTTATCGATAACGGCACCGGTTTAGATTTTACCGAGCAACAAGTCACTCAAGCCTTTGTGAGTAGCAAAGAAAACGGCTTGGGGTTGGGGCTTGCGATTTGCCAAGATGTGATTGAAGACCACAGTGGCAAAATGAGCATCACTTCACTGACTCCTCATGGTTGTCATGTCGCGGTGACACTGCCTTCCTCTATTTCAAATGACTCATAAGGAATCTTGTTATGCCTGAACTTCATCAAACGTTGCCGGTCTATGTGGTTGATGACGATGAGTCGATGCGTGACTCATTGGTGTTCTTATTGGAAGAGCACGATTTCAAGGTGACAGCCTATGAAGATGGCCCGAGCTTTTTGGATGCCGTGGATCTGAGTGTTCCAGGATGCGTGGTATTGGATAGTAGAATGCCCGAAATGAGAGGGCAGCAAGTTCATGAGTTGATGGTGAAGGCGCAGAGCCCACTGTCGGTGATCTATCTGACGGGTCACGGTGATGTACCAATGGCGGTCGAGGCATTGCAAGCCGGTGCGGTGAACTTCTTTCAAAAGCCAGTTAAAGGCAGTGAGTTAGCTGAGGCGATCAAGCAAGGGCTAGAGGCTTCTGAAAAGCACTTACATATGAATGTGTATCGCCAAGCGTATGCGTCGTTAACTGAGCGAGAAATCGATATTCTTAAGCAGATTATCGACGGCAAACGTAACCAGAAAATTGCCGATGAATTATGTATCGCGATGAGAACGGTAGAAGTACACCGAGCGAGTTTAATGAAGAAATTCTCAGCTAAAACGGTTGCTGAACTGGCTTACATATACGGCCAACTGAACTAACTACAGCGACATAAAATTGCTGATAGGTATTCATCAATTTCGTTGTCGTTTTTTAAGATTATTTTGCTCAAAGGTGGTCTTCATTATCGAACTCTATTGAAGCAAGATCACACCATTTATGGAGTGCATAACGATAGGTCTTAGTAGACTTTTTATCGCTATGTATTCCTGAGATACTGAACTAAGTTCATTTTAGGGCGGAACGTTTAAATAACGGCGCTTTTCCCTGTAATTAGAAACATTCACTATAGGTTGATAACTTCTCGACACCGAGGTTGATATCAGCCGAGTTAGGTTAAAATATTTTATGAGTACAATGGGAATCGCAATTGGTGCGACGGCTCTTTCTTTAATACTTGTCGCCGTGTGGCTGATCTCTTTATCGCTAAGAAAGCAGCGCTTGGAACAAGAACGTAAGGCTCGTGCTGTCGCTTATCGAAAAGCGATTGAAAAAGCGCGCATCCAAGAGCAAAAAGAGCGTCACTTCAAAGCCGAAACGGGGCATGTACCGTCGATACTGTATTTGGCAAAAGAAGCGGAACGTAACAATATTAAGGAAGCTCTGTATTGGTACGACAAAGCAGCGCAACTCGATAATATTAATGGCATGTATGGCATTGTGCGCCTGAGTATGAAGCGCAAAGAAGACCTGATTTTAAGAGAGAAAGCCAACTTTTGGCAGCTTGCGATATCCGCATTGGACAATGACGTGTCTGCGAAATTTGAGATGGGCAAAGCGCTCGTCTTTGGTCGCGGAACCGATAAGAACATCCCTAAGGGTTATACCTATATTGAAGAGTCGGCGGCTGGTGGTAATACTGAAGCGATGTTGTTCATCGGTGACTGGTGTCTAGATAAAGAAAACCCAGACTACTCTGCCGAAAGCTCTGTCGAGTGGTACCAAAAGGCCGCGGAAAAGAATAGCTTAGACGGCAAGATCAAACTTGGTATGAGTTATTTGAACGGTGTGGGTGTTGAGCCTAACCATGGCGAGGCTGTTTACTGGTTTGAGACGGCCGCAGAAAAGAACAGTGCAGAAGCCATGTTTAGAGCAGGTGAAGCTTGGATTGACCATGGTGAACACGGCAATGCCATTGCTTATATCTGGCTATTTCTATCGGCTCATTTTGGTTACTCAGAAGCCAAGCATTTGAGGGATAAAGTAGGCGGTGAACTCGGTGTGGATGCCGTTGTGGGCTTACAAGCTCTGACTAAACCGATAATGACTAAGCTGACACAAGAAGCAATCACTAAGCACTCAATCATTAAGGCGCTCAACAAGCTCTACAAACGCAATGTCCCTGTCCCTAAGAAGGTTAAAGAAGCGTCCGATGAAGAAGGTGAGGAGTTAAATGTCGATGGTAGTCATTTAGAGACCAAAGCGTCGAGTGAGCAAGGTTCTAACGTCGATTACAGCCAGCAGGCGACGCCAAGCGGTGCTGCGAATCAAGGGTCATCCAGCGATCAAGCAACGCATAACAAAGAAGCAAGCCCTAACTCTCTAGACTTCAGTCAGGCAACAGTGGATCCGAGCTGGAAAAGCAACCACTAAAACGTGTTGGTTAGCTTTGATGAGTTAGACAAGAATGACTGAAGCTATAAATCTATAAATCTATATAGCTTCTAGCCGTAATCTAGAAAACCAAGACAACAAAAAAGGGAAGCGAATGCTTCCCTTTTTATTTGTGTGCTATTTGCTTTTAGAGCTTAGAGCTAAAGTCTAATACCAAGAGCTGTTAAGCTTTGTTTTGCTCAGCTTTACATACAGCCGCAGTGAACACTACGTCAGTTGAGCTGTTAAGTGCTGTTTCAGCCGAATCTTGAATCACACCAATGATGAAACCAACCGCTACAACCTGCATCGCTACATCGTTTGAGATACCGAATAGGCCACAAGCTAGAGGAATCAGTAGCAGTGAACCACCGGCAACGCCTGATGCGCCACATGCTGAAATTGCAGCAACAAGGCTTAGTAGAATCGCAGTGAAGATATCAATCTCAATACCCATTGTGTGAACAGCTGCAAGCGTTAACACAGTGATGGTGATTGCAGCGCCTGCCATGTTGATGGTTGCGCCTAGAGGGATTGATACAGAGTAAGTATCTTCATCTAGCTCTAGCTTCTTACAAAGGTTCATGTTCACTGGGATGTTTGCAGCGCTTGAACGAGTGAAGAATGCCGTTACACCAGACTCACGAATACATTGCAGTACAAGTGGGTATGGGTTCTGTTTTGTCTTTACAAAGACAAGCAGTGGGTTAACGACAAGAGCAATGATCAGCATTGAGCTTAGTAGAACCGCTAGCAGTTGACCGTAGCTTGCTAGTGCATCGAAGCCCGTTGTTGCGAATGTAGTCGAAACAAGGCCGAAGATACCGAATGGCGCAAGACGAATAATGAAGCGAACAATGTGTGAAACACTGTGGCTAAGGTCTTCGAAAACCGCTTTGGTTGTTGCAGATGCGTGGTGCAGTGCAAGACCAAGACCGATAGCCCAAGCAAGAATACCGATGTAGTTAGCGTTCATTAGTGCGCTAACTGGGTTATCTACAAGCTTGAATAGAAGCGTATGAAGAACTTCTGCAATACCTTGAGGAGGGTTAGCACCTTCAGCGCCAGCAACCAGTGTCAAAGTGGTTGGGAACATGAAGCTCAGTACTACAGCAGTCAGTGCTGCAGAGAACGTACCAATCAGGTAAAGCACAATGATTGGACGCATATGAGTATGCTGACCTTTCTTTTGGTTTGCGATAGAAGCTGCAACAAGAATGAATACTAAAATTGGGGCAACAGCTTTCAGAGCACCAACAAACAGACTACCTAATAGGCCTGCATCTTGAGCTGCTGAAGGATAAACCATGGCGAGAACGACACCGAAAACAATACCAGCAAGGATCTGTAGAACGAGATTTCCACGAGCGATGCGGGCGAGCATGTTGTGATTTTGCATAAAATACCTGCAATTGTTAATTTATTATAGTGATGTATTTTTTTATAAAGTTGTACCAAATCCAACTATACACTAGTGGAATGGGCGGTCATATTAGCGGGATCTAAGAGGGTGTCTAGGAATAGTTTACTTTTAGGGTGATTGTTTGCGCTACGTGGTGTTTTTAGAGCTAAATGTTAAATTTTTGTACTCTTGTTGAGATATAAATCTGCATGATAATACTCATTCGGGTCAATGTTCTGGTTCTGGTGCCGTCAGAGTCGATTAGCAAGATCATTGTGTGCAGAAATGATCTCATCGAATTCCTATTGATATAAAGAAGACCTGTTAATACAAAGAAGCCCCCGCTGATACAATAAAGCCCCAAGCCTAATACGTTAAAGAACTCATGAATTAATGAGCTAATACGCGATAGGGACATAGGGCTTATTTACGTGTTGTAAACCTAATTCAATAATCGGCTATTTAGGTGATTTTTTGATATTACGGCTCTCTGACTGCACGGTTTTGTACATTTTAGAAAGCTGTTTACTGCTCGCTCTCTGCTCTGCCAATGAGGCTCCATTTCTTGCTTGTTCTCTGAGTAGCTTCTCATAGTTAGAGAATCGTCTTTCAGAAAGCTCACCGCTTTCAATGGCCTTGCGTATTGTGCATCCTGGTTCTGACTCATGGCTGCAATCAGAAAAACGACAATGCATCGCTAACTCTTCCACATCAGAAAAAGTTTCACTTACTCCTTCAGCACAATCGGCGAGTTGTAACTCTCGCATACCAGGAGTATCGAGCAATAAACCGCCCGACGTTAGCAAGTGGAGCGATCGTGACGTGGTTGTATGACGGCCTTTGCTGTCGTCTTCACGAATACCGCCCGTTTCTTGTTGAGTTTCCCCAAGCAGCGAGTTAACCAGCGTCGATTTTCCGACACCAGACGAACCCATCAAAGCCACCGTTTTGCCCGTTTTACACCAAGGCGACAATACTTGAGTAGAGTCTTGATCTAGGCTATTAACGGCTTCGATCATCAGCATTGGGCCTAAGCTTTGCACTTGCTGTACTTTGTCTTGGTAGTCGTCACACAAGTCTTTCTTGGTGAGTACGATAACCGCTTCAACCTGTGCTTCATTGGCGAGTGCTAGATAGCGTTCGATGCGGCTCAGATTAAAGTCATTATTTAGCGAGACCACGATAAACACGGTGTCGATATTGGCCGAAATGTACTGTTCTGCCACACGACTGCCCGCAGCTTTACGGCGGAAGAGCGATTGACGGTCTAGTAAACGGTCGAATTGTAGATCAGAGTTCAACATCACCCAGTCGCCAACCGTCATTGCCGGTTGTTTTTGGTGAATGGGTAGAACAATTTCACCTTGCTCTGACGCTAATGTATAGCCACTACGATGATGTGCGACGATACGAGCAATGACGGAATGGTCATAGTCTTCGAGTGTCAGTTGTTGTTGGAATACAGGTTGCCATCCAAGCTGTTGAAGCGACATTGGATGATAAAATGCGTTTTGTGAATTCATGTCTATTTACCCAGACGTGCGAGCTTTCTTTTCTTATGAGAGCATTAACGTCTTGTAAGACCCCAGATTGTTGATGAGATCGAAAAGCGTTAGTCAGATTAAAAAGCGTCGAGACGTCAAAAATGTTTTGAGCTTGGGTCGAATTCAAATAGATAGGACCCCGGATTGAGTCATGCGCTACAGGCATGCATATATTGATCACTTACGATCAACAGTAAACCGGGTAAAAGTGTGCGGTCGTCAATGGGTGACGATAAGTTGGTAGATCGGTGTTTAAGTTTGATTAACCAAACAAATTAACGCGTTACTTTTACTGCCAGTTTTAGTGTGTTTATTACAATCATCTTCTATTCTCCTTGGGTTATTTATGTGTTCAGGCTTTGAATAAAAAGCGAACTCAGTTTAACAAAAAGCCACGGTGGCGAGAAGTCATCGTGGCTTAAATTATTTTATCAATTGTGAATACGATTAATGATGATCGTGATTCATCTTTTTCATGCCGCTCATTACTTTCTTAACCGGCGCATCGAAGGTCTGTGTTTCACCATTGGCGAAAGTCAGTGTCATCTCGATTTGCTCACCTTCTTTTAGGCTGCTTGCTAGGTCGAACAACATGATGTGTAGGCTGCCAGGTTTAAGTACCGCTTCACCATTCGCTGGGATTATGATCTCTTGAACTTGGCGCATTTTCATAACATCGCCATCCATGATTACATCATGAAGTTCTACTTTTCCTGCTGCAGGTGTTGTTGCAGAAACAATAGCGCGATCTTTATCGCTGTGGTTCATCAGAGTCGTGAACACCGCGCTGTTCACTGCTGAAGGCGGGGTTGCACGAGCGTACGCGTCATGAACCATAATATCGCTACTAGCCTGAGCAAAAGGGGTGAGCAATAAGCCTGCTAGAGCAAGTGCTTTTAACTTCATGTTGTTGTCCTTAATTTTTATGTTTTGGTCTGGGACCTGACTTTATGTTTGAACTTTATTGGTTAAGTTCTTTGTTTTTACGTTTTACTGCGTCAGCTTGTTGATAGCCTCAACAATTGGTGCTGGCGTTAACGTATGCGGTACTTTGGTAATCAAAGTACCGTCGGGCTTTAAAAAATAAAAATATGAGCTGTGGTCTAGGGTGTATTCCAACTCTGAACCTTCAAGCTTGGTCTTTCTGAAAATAACGCCGTAGTTATGAGCCAGAGTAGTGGTGACATCCAATGGACCACTTAGTCCTTCCATCATCGGGTGGAAATATTGCGCGTATTCGTACGAGGCTTCAGCGGCATCACGTTCAGGATCGAGAGAAACAAACATTGGGCGAATCTTGGCTTTTGCTTCATCAGAGACTTGGTTAAGTGCTCCGGCCAACATAGCCAAAGAAGTGGGGCATACATCCGGGCAACGTGTGAAACCGAAGTAAACGATACGAATTCTGTCATCGGTTTGGTCAAAGATTTCCGTTGGTTGGTTGTCTTTGCCGAAAAGAGTCGTTGCGGAGAACTCTTGTTTTGCAGCGTGTTGTTCTTGAACTTCGTTTTGCCCATCAAGATAGCTTTTGACACCAAAGCCAAGTACAAAAGCGACAACCAATGCTAACGACCAATTTCTACTCATCTTGCCATCCTTATTGCAGGGTTTACAGTATCGACACCATCAGTGAGTTCACCGACCCATGTCATTTTATCTAAAGTACATACAGGTAAAATCACTTCACCTTCATAGGTATTATTGCCAATGCTCTTCAATTGAAAACGCGCTGATCCCATTTCCATTTCTAAACCTGTGAGCGATAACATCAGTGTCTCAGATGCAGCACCTTCCCAAACGACCTTTATCTTTGTAGGTAGAAGAGGTTGCGCGGTTTCGCGATCAAGCGACATTGAAATGGATTCCTGGTCACACGATGTGGTTGAAAGCATGCAGTAGTCATCCAAGTTGACTTCGGCAGTTGAGTGCTCAATGACCGACTTAAATTTTTGAAATACTTGCGGCCCATAAAAACCTGCCACGAGAGCAATGCCAAGAGCCACCACCTTTAATGCTGGGTGCATGTCGTGTTCTCATCTAATTTTATAAGAGCGGCGATGTTATCATACCCCTCAATACGTGCTTGTATCAAAAAGCAATTTTGTGCGTATGGTAGAACTAAAAAAGCGAAGCCATTGGCTTCGCTTTTGTCTGTTTAATCGAGAAGTGAGCTTAGTATTTCTAAGCATTATCCGTTCTAAACGCTTTCCAGAAGTTGGCTGAATGATTAGTCAGCGTTGCGCTCTGCAAATTTCTCTAGTCCTAAAACCAAGGCAATAGCAGCCAACATCATCACAATCGCCATTACTAACTGAGAAGGCTGAGAGGTTACGGCTTCAAAATCAAACGGTGACAGATTTTCTTGAAGTAGAGGAACTTGCTCACCTTTTGAGTTTGTGCGCCAGCTGATGGTTTCTTTCCACGGCCAAATCTTAGGCAGCGTACCGATCATCAAACCGGTTAAGAACACTAATGTGAAATCGCGGAATGAGCGCAGTAACCAAGAAAGTACGTGCGAGAAAGTCAGTAGGCCAATCACACAGCCACTAAGGAATAGCGCAAGCACATCGATTTGAAACTCTTTAACCGCACCAAGAACCGGGCCATACATACCAATCAATAGCAGAATGAAGCTACCCGAGATACCCGGCAAAATCATCGCACAGATCGCAATCGCACCCGCAATGAGGATATTGATACTGGTAGGCTCCATTTGCAGCGGCTTAAGCACGGTAATGCTATAGGCGAAAGCAACGCCAAGCAGCAAAAACACGAATCGAATCATATCGCGCTTCTCTACTTGCTTAAGAATATGGAAAACCGACACCAAGATCAGGCCAAAGAAGAAAGACCACAGTGGAACGGGGTGGGTGACTAATAACCAAGAAATCAGTTTTGCAAATGTCGCAATGCTCGTGAATACGCCTGCGAACAGTGAAATCAGGAAGAAACCATTGATGTGGTTAAACGCGGCTTTGAAGCCTTCGCGTTTCCATAAGCCAAGTACGCTAGGGTTAATCCTGCGAATGCTTTCTAGCAGCGTATCGTAGATACCAGTGATGAATGCGATGGTTCCGCCCGACACGCCAGGAACAACGTCTGCTGCGCCCATTGCCATGCCTTTGAAAAAAGTACTTAAGTAGTTCATTGCTTCATAGAGTTGAGGGTGATTTTGTGCAGTATACAAACTTTAGTGTAAAAAAAGTATGAATATGCCATTGGGGAAGGGCTTTTATTACTCTCTTAATTGTAAGGCAATAAGTTGAAGTGAACATTTGCCTTACATTTAAAATACAACCACTTAGTAATTTGTCATTAAGAACAGAGATGAAACTGATCTCTTATCAATATTGCATCTTGGTTGCATTATGCAAATGCACTTTGCAATTCGCATGACAAATTCATGGTTTTTATGCGATGCAGGGCTTATAAAACGCCGAATTAAAGTTGGCACGCTAACTGCATTATATACATTGACCCTTCTTAAGCCGAGGGTCACCTAGCCAACTGACGTTGTTAGTGAACTTATGATTTGTTCACAAATATATAGAGCCAATCGCGATTATTGCGGTTGGCTATTTTTTTGCCTGTCGTTTGGTGATTGTCTTTTTTCTTTTCCAGTTCCTACATTTTTAAGCTCTAAACTTCAGATGAAAAAAAAGCCAGCCACCATTGGTGACTAGCTTAAGCTTTTCTCGAATCAATCTCGAATCAATCTCGAATCAATCTCGAATCAATCTCGAATCAATCTCGAATCCGTTTTAGTAACCCATCAACTGCAGCAAGTTCTCTGCCGTGCTGATTGCTTCTTTGCGGTTAGCAATGTTCAGCTTTTGATAAAGGTTACGGATGTGAGTTTTGATCGTGGTCCCCGCTACATCGAGCTCTTGAGCTATCTGCTCATTACTGAACCCTGAATAGATAAGACCAAGTACCTGCCATTCACGCTGGGTGAGTGGGCTAGTGCGCACAAGCTCAGGAATATTCGGGTGATTAACCAAGTTCTCAACAAAGTCTTCATCGAAGTGAACCGAGCGGCTGCGTTGAGTGGTTGAGATATCTTTCATGATCTGTTGAGCACGATGGCGTTCTAAGTCACCCAAGCCTGGCTTGTTGCTCAATTTATCCAAGATATGCCCGATAGTTCCACCGTCGACCAAGAAGTTACCAACCATACCGGTTTGGTTGGTCATATGAAGCGCTTCTTCAAGTAGCACGCGCGCGCTGTCTTCATCGTTAATTTGTGTACGCAACACCGCTTCAACGATCAAGTTTCGGTTGGTGTCTGTAATCAGATGTGAACGCTGCGCTTCACTCTTAAGGAAAGTCAGTGCTTCTTCCGCATCTTCATACTGCTCAAGGATGATGTGAGAACGTACGATGTTTCTCCATTGAAGCTGACAGAAGTGGTTACTCGCCGATTCAGGTCGAACCGCCACGCTTAGCCAATCACGGATTGCCTCTTTATTGCCTTTTACTTGCCAAAAAAGAATCAAAGACAAAGAAGCATTTGCCGTCCAATCCACGTGGTAAGTTGATTGACGTAGCAGGTGTTGAATTTGGTCGATAAACTTCGACGCTTTATCAATCTCGCCGCGGCTCAATGAAATACGAGCCAGCATTGAGTAACTGTGTAGGTGTTTACTTGGTGAGTGGTGACCAAGGATATCTAAGCCCTTGTAGCAACACTCTTCCGCTTCATCTAGTCGGTTCCAGCACCAGAAGATCTGAGCGCGAACACGCAGCAAAAATTCATGTAGAGGCACGTATTGCAGCTGGTGCTCTTCAATTAATTTGAATGCGCTGTCTTGTAGCTCAAACGCAGCTTGAACATAACCTTGAGCAATCAAGATTTCGCTTTGTTGCAGAATCGCCCACAGCGCCTGATGGTAAACTTGATACTGGCGAGCAAGCTTCTCTGTTTGCTGCATCATCGGTAGCGCACGGCTTAGGTTGCCCATCACGTGATTTACTTCACCTACAACCGAGGTTGCCACAATGCGGCTACGATAAACGGTCGTGTTCAGCTGGCTTAACGACAGCTCAGCCAATTCCAATGCTTTCTCAGGCTCATTGCTGTTGATGGCAACTTGGGCGCGCAAGGCGTTGTATTGGCCTTGCTGCTGAGTATCGAGTTCGATGTTTCGAGCTTGATATTGAGTTTCAGCCTCTTCCAACAAAGTCCCCACTTGATCATACCGGTGCTGACTTTGTGCCAGCCAAGCGCGCAGCATTGATAGCTTCGGCTCACTGTATAGTTGATCCGAAGTCAGTTGCTTGATCGCCATCTCTAGAGATGAAAGCTCGCCCTGGTTGAACATCGGCCAACCGTGTTCCGTCAAAATTTGAATGATCAGCTCTGGATCTTCAGCGCGCTGCGCGTGTCGCAGTGCTTGATGAGGCGTTTTCTGTTTGATCCACGCTTTCGCGGCACTTCGGTGCAACTCGGCTTCTTGTTGCGGAATTCGAGCTTGACGCTCGTGCGCGAGAAATTCACCAAACAGATTATGGAAGCGGTACCAGTTCTTTTCGCCTTCAAGTGGGTAGATGAATAAGCCAAATCGGTTGAGTGATTCGATCATACCCAGTGCGTCTTCACGCTGTGTAAGCGCGCAGACTAATTCGTCATTGAAATGATCAAGTACTGAACACTGCATCAAGAACTGTCGGGTTTCTTTATCCAGTAGATCGAATACTTCTTCAACCAAGTAATCCCAAAGGTGAGCATGGTTAAAGTGAGAGAACGATTCTGCAGATTGAGCCAGCGTGCGTTTTTGATGTTGAGCTTGAAGGGCAATAAGCTGTAACGCCGAAGGCCACCCCTCAACATAAGTACAGATACTGCCAGCGGTGGTGTCATCTACGCCATCAGCGACACGTTGGTTGAAGAAGCGCGTCGTCTCTTCAGTATCGAAAGCCAGCGAATCGTTGCCAATCTCAATCATCAAATCACGAACGCGAAGGTTTGCCGTGCCAAGTGGTGGAGTGCCACGGCTAGTCACAACAAGCGTCAGGTTGTCAGGCATGTGTTTAAGGAAGAAGCGCATTGCTTCGTGGATGTCGTCATTGTTGACCAAGTGATAGTCATCCAACACAAGAAAACATTCTTGGTGGAATTCAGACATCTCAGCAAACACTTCACTTAACAAAGAATGCAACGATGAAAACTGTCGTTTTTCTGCCAGCTTTTGGGCATTAGGGCAGGCATTTTGAGTCGCTTTATTGAGTGATTGCATTAGGTAGTTGATAAAGCGAAAGGCATCGTTGTCGCTGTCATCAATGCTGTACCAACCCACATTGGGTTTATCTACCAGCCATTGTGCTGCCATTGTGGTTTTGCCGTACCCCGCTGGAGAGCGGAATAATACAAGCTTATAGCAATCTGCGTGTTGGAGCAGATCGAGAACCCTAGGTCGTAGGATTGCATTATGTAAGCGGCCGGGACGAGTCAGTTTCGAAGGGATCCACATGTCGAAGTTTTTCACCTATTCCGTGGCTTATGTTCTGGATTACCTCAATCTATCGTTGAGTGTAATCGAATGACATCAGCCTAATTACTTAAGTCTTCAAACATATTACGTGAAGCAAAACGGCACCGACTATGATCCTCCTCAGAAACCTTGCACTCCTGCATGTTTTTAAGCTTCTACGCCCTTTATTTGAGACTTTGCTCACATAGCGGGTTGGTTTGTGAATGTGACTTCCTTCATTCCAACACGTGAATCTATGCAAAAGATGAGAGGACGAAATTATTTTCGTGATCTGAATATCAAATTTGATAATGACTTTAATCCGGTTAAATAAAAGTCACATCAATTGAAGGTAAGTTATCGAACGGGAGCTTGTGATCTTAGTCACTCCAAGTTTTTGTTCGAAGTCAGAACATGAGAGTCAGATCACTAACCCTATGTCGGTACGCCCCCTACGCCCTCCCATCTACTCCTAGTTTGTCGCGTTAGCGGGAGGATGTTTAGTTAATGGTGACCATGCACGATATGTCACAGATGAATTAGAACTATTAAAAGCGAGATTTCTGAAATGAAACCAACTCAGCAAAAAACTTTCGATAAAGTGTCGTTCCAAGAAAGCGTTAAAAAGCATTTATCTGCAACCTACGCAACAACGATTGAAAACGCAGATAGCCGCGCATGGTACCTAGCAATGGGGCGTGCGCTAGCAGAACTCACAACATTTGATCTGTTAGAAACTGAAAATGACGAAAAAATTAAGAACGCGAAGAGCGTTAACTACCTTTCATTAGAGTTTTTGATTGGTCGTTTAACAGGTAATAACCTGATCAGCATGGGTCTGTACGAACAGATCACTCATGCAATGGAAGAGCTAGGTCAAAACCTAACTGATCTTCTAGAAGAAGAACGCGACCCATCACTAGGTAATGGTGGTCTTGGTCGTCTAGCCGCTTGTTTTATGGATTCTTGTGCCGCTCAAGAATACCCAACAGTAGGCTACGGTCTTCACTACGAATACGGTCTATTCAAACAGTCTTTCCAAGACGGTCGTCAACAAGAAGCACCTGACGCATGGCGTGGTGTTGAAGGTTACCCATGGGAAGTAGCTCGTCCAGAACTAGCACAACACATTGGTTTTTACGGTCATGTAGAAGTTGAATACATCGACGGTAAAGAAGTTCGTACTTGGGTTCCAGGTATGGAAGTAAAAGCAATGCCTTGGGATCTACCTATCGTAGGTTACGAGTCAAACACGGTTTACCCGCTGCGTCTTTGGGAATGTCAGGCAATCGCACCATTCTCACTAGCGAGCTTCAACAACGGTGACTACTTCGAAGCGCAACACTCGCTAATCGATGCAGGTAACATCACTAAAGTACTTTACCCGAACGACAACCACGAGAAAGGTAAGACACTGCGTCTAATGCAGCAGTACTTCCACTCAGCAGCGTCTGTTCGCGATATTCTACGTCGTCACGAAGCAGCAGGTTTCTCTCTAGAAGATCTGCCTAAGCAAGAAACGATTCAACTGAACGATACGCACCCAACGATCGCTATCCCTGAATTGATGCGCATCCTGATCGATGAAAAAGGTTTAACTTGGGACCAAGCTTGGGAAATCAGTGCTCATACGTTCGCATACACGAACCACACACTACTTCCAGAAGCATTAGAGACTTGGTCTGAATCTTTGATCAAACGTCTTCTTCCACGTCACATGGAAATCATTTTTGAAATCAACCACCGCTTCATGCAAGAAGTTCGCGAGATGTGGCCTGGTGACGGTGAGAAGCAAGCGAAGCTTTCTATCATCCAAGAAGGTTTCCACCGCATGGTTCGCATGGCAAACCTATGTGTGATTGGCTCTTACAAAGTAAACGGTGTAGCTGCGCTTCACTCTCAACTGGTTAAGAAAGACTTGTTCCCAGAGTTCAACGAAATCTTCCCTGGCAAACTGACTAACGTAACGAACGGCATCACGCCACGTCGTTGGTTGAAGTTCTGTAACCCAGGCCTATCTACGCTAATTACTGGCAAGATCGGAACTGAGTGGCCAGCAAAACTAGAGCAGCTTGAAGGCATCGCTAAGTTTGCAACAGACGCGAAATTCCAAAAAGAATTCATGGCTGTTAAGAAAGAAAACAAACAGCGCCTTGCTGATTGGGTTCAAGAGAACATGGGTATCGAGCTAGATACGAACGCTATCTTCGACGTGCAAATCAAGCGTCTACACGAATACAAGCGTCAGCACCTAGATTTGCTACACATTCTATCTCTGTACCACCGTATTCTTAACGAACCTGGTTTCGAGTGTGAGCCACGCGTATGTTTCTTCGCAGCGAAAGCAGCACCGGGTTACCACCTAGCGAAAGAGATCATCTTCGCGGTTAACAAGATTGCAGAGAAGATCAACAACGACCCTCGCATTGGCAACAAGCTGAAAGTGGTATTCATCCCTGATTACCGTGTAAGCATGGCTGAAATCATTATTCCTGCGGCAGACGTTTCTCAGCAAATCTCACTGGCTGGTAAAGAAGCATCGGGTACGGGCAACATGAAGATGGCGCTAAACGGCGCGCTAACTATCGGTACTATGGATGGTGCAAACGTTGAGATTCGTGAAGAAGTTGGCGATGAAAACATCTACATCTTTGGCCTAGACGTTGATGGTGTAGTGGCATTGCAAGCTCAGGGTTACAACCCATACGATTACTACAACGCAGACCCACTGCTGAAAGCATCTCTAGACCTACTGACTGGCGATGAGTTCTCTCCAGGTCAACCAGGCCTTCTACGTGCAACGTTTGATAGCCTACTAGACGGTGGCGACCCGTACCTATGTCTTGCTGATTTCGCATCTTATGTGAAAGCACATGAAGACATGGGCAAGCAGTACAAAGACCAAGCAGGTTGGGCTAAGAAAGCAATTCTTAACACAGCATTGGTTGGTAAGTTCACATCAGACCGCTCAATCCGCGACTACGTGAACAACATCTGGAAACTTGAAGCGGTTAACCGTTAATACTTCCAAAGTAGCCAAGGCAGTTTCTGCCTTGGCTCAATTAGCTTGTGAGCAAACGAAAGGCTTAAAGGTTTGTCGTTTATAAACAAGCTGCTTACAAACCGATTGTCACAAGCTAATTGATTAGTAAAAAATTAAATTAACAACCCTACAAAATAGAAAGCGTCAGAACGTTTTCGGAGAGAGCGATGAAAGAACAGACCGTATTAAAACAAGTCGCAGAAATGGCAAACATTGCCGACAGTTACGTTAGTGCGTGGGGCGATGAAGCACAAGTATCAGAAGAGACGATTACGTCTCTATTGGCTTCATTGGGCTACGATACAAGCAGCGATGATGCACTGCTTAAATCTGCAGAAAGAAAACACAAAAAAGATGTACTAGACCCAGTTCTTGTCTTGCGTGACGGTGAGCCAGTAGAAGTGGCGCTTAATCTAGGTGTAAGTGCTCGTGAAAGTGA
Organism: Vibrio sp. 10N.222.47.A9; assembly: GCF_963872585.1. Lineage (NCBI taxonomy): Bacteria > Pseudomonadati > Pseudomonadota > Gammaproteobacteria > Vibrionales > Vibrionaceae > Vibrio > Vibrio sp. 10N.222.47.A9. Next base: position 165,400 of record NZ_CAWNBB010000104.1, read on the forward strand.
GTTCAGCTGGCGCTTAGAAACCGAGCAAGGAGAGGTACTTGAAGGCTATCTTCAATCTCAAGTCGTTCGTGACGAGCGTGCCGAGGGTGGCCCTTTAGTGTTTGCATTGCCAAGTGATTTGGCATGGGGTTATCACAAGCTGATTGTGAGTCGTAAGCGCCGTAAGAAGCCTTACGAGATGACATTGATCATTACGCCAAAAGCGTGTTTCAAGCAGTCACCAATCGAGCAAGGTAAAAAGCTTTGGGGACCAAGTGTTCAACTGTACACACTAAGAACTCAGCACAACTGGGGTATTGGTGATTTTGGTGACCTTAAACAGCTTGTTGCTGATATCGCTTCTCGTGGTGGTGATTTTGTTGGTCTAAACCCAATTCACTCATTGTTCCCAGCGAACCCAGAAGGCGCGAGCCCATACAGCCCGTCGTCACGTCGTTGGTTGAACATCTTATACATTGATGTGAGCTCAGTACCTGAATTCGCATTAAGTGCTGAAGCACAACAAACGGTAGGCAGCGCTGAATTCCAACAGCGTCTACAAAAAGCTCGTGAAGCGCACTGGGTAAACTACACCGAAGTGTCTGAGCTTAAGATGAGCATCTTGCCTCTGTTATACGCAGAATTTAAGACTCGTCATCTAGACAAGAACAGCGACCGTGCACAAGCGTTCTTAGCGTTTGTAGAAGAGGGCGGTGAAAGCCTGATGCATCAAGCGGCGTTTGATGCTCTGCACGGTGAGTTACATGCTGAAGATTCAGGTATGTGGGGCTGGCCAGTATTCCCAGAGAAGTACCGTACATTCGAAAGCCCAGCGACACAGAAATACATTAAAGAGAACCTAGAGAATGTTCATCTTTACATGTACCTGCAGTGGTTAGCGGATTGCCAAATCAACGATGCACAGTCTCTTGCTGAAGAGAAAGGCATGGCCGTTGGTTTGTACCGTGACCTAGCTGTTGGTGTTGCGGATTCAGGCAGCGAAACTTGGGCCGATGAAGGCAATCTAGTGATGGATGCGAGCATCGGTGCTCCGCCGGATGTGCTTGGTCCTCTGGGTCAAAACTGGGGTTTACCACCGCTTAATCCTGAAGTGCTTCAAGAAACAAGCTACGACGCATACATCAAGCTACTCCGTGCCAATATGAAGCACTGTGGTGCACTTCGTATTGACCACGTATTAGGCCTACTGCGTTTGTGGTGGATTCCAAAAGGTGAAAACGCAACCAAGGGTGCGTACATCTACTATCCAGTACAAGACATGCTGTCAATTCTGGCGCTTGAATCTCACCGTTACCAATGTAGCGTTATCGGTGAAGACTTAGGTACGGTGCCGGATGAAATCGTCGATATCCTAGCGGATGCGGGCGTGCATTCTTACAAAGTATTCTTCTTCGAAACATCAGAAGATGACGGTGGCTTTATCTCACCGAAACATTATGCACCACAATCGATGGCGGCACTTTGTACTCATGATATGCCAACGCTTCGCGGCTTCTGGCATTGTGATGACTTGAAAATGGGTCAAGAGATTGGTTTATACCCAGATGCAGAACAGCTAGAAACCTTGTTCGACGACCGTCTGGAGTGCAAACAAGGTATCTTAGATTCAGTAGCATGGCATGGCTTCTTACCTGAAGGTGTTGGTCGTGATGCAAGCCAAGTACCGATGGACTCTTATCTTGCCGAAGCGCTTCAACTGCACGTTGCGGCTGGTGGTTCGACACTTCTTAGTGTTCAACTGGAAGATTGGTTAGAGATGGACAAGCCAGTAAACATTCCTGGCACTGTCGATGAATACCCTAACTGGCGTCGTAAACTATCAATGAACTTGGACGAAATATTTGCTCACGAAGGGGTGAATCGTATCGCTTCTAAGCTGACTGATGTTCGAGAAAAAGCAGCTAAGTAATGACGTTGAGTGGCTTGAAAATAGGTGGTTTTTTGCTTACGCCGTACGAAACTACAACCTCGGTCACTCAATAATGAATGTTCATCTGGTAGAATAAACCGTCGTTATATTGCCCGCACTAATAGCGGGCATTTTTGTATTATATTTTTTGGATGTTTGGTTAGGGAGAAGCGTTTTGGAACTAAGTTCGATTTCAAAGCAAAAACAAATATATACCCAACTATCACAGGCTTGTTTCACTGACCCATTTGCGTTTTTAGGGCCATACCTACCTTCTGAGCAAGGTGCATTACGTGTGTGGATTCCTGGGGCAAATAAAGTCGAGTTGATTGTTGGAAAGGAACCTCGTATTGAGTTAGCGCGAGAGGGTGAAAGTGGTTTCATTCTTAAGCAAGAGAGAGATTTACGTTTTACTCACTACAAGCTCGCGGTTGATTGGGCTGGAGTCGAGCAGATCATCGATGATCCATACCAGTACCACGATCTGTACGCGAGTTATGAAGATCTCCATACACCTAAAGATATGTATCATCACATGGGGGCTCAGTTTATTACGCTAGAGCGTGATGGACAGACGATTTCAGGTACGCGTTTCTTGGTGTATGCACCGCATGCAACAGCGGCAAGCTTAGTGGGTAACTTTAACGCTTGGGATGGTCGTCGTCATCCAATGCAACGCTTAGATTATGGCATGTGGGGCCTATTCATTCCTGAACTGGAAGAAGGCGCTCAATACAAGTTTGAATTAAAAGGACCTGATGGTGAAGGCTTACCACACAAAGCTGACCCATGGGGTTTTTACTCTGAGCAATACCCTTCATTTTCTTCAGTGACTTACGATCACGCTCGTTACGAGTGGCAAGATACTCAATGGCAGAATCGCCCTGTAACACAAAAGCGTAAAGAAGCACTTTCGTTCTATGAACTGCACGCTGGTTCTTGGAAGCGTAACGCTGAAGGGGAATTCTTAAACTACCGTGAACTTGCTGCTGAATTGATCCCATATTTAACGGACTTGGGTTACACGCATGTAGAGTTGATGCCGGTTTCAGAGCATCCGTTTTACGGTTCTTGGGGCTATCAGCCAATAGGCTTGTTCGCACCAACGAGTCGTTTTGGGTCTCCTGATGACTTCAAATTCTTCGTCGATCAATGTCACCAAGCTGGTTTAGGTGTTGTTCTGGATTGGGTTCCAGCGCACTTCCCTAGTGATGATCACGGCTTAGCCAACTTTGATGGAACACCTTTGTTCCATGATCCAGATCCACGTCGCGGTTGGCATCAAGATTGGAATTCGTACATTTATGATTTAGGCAAAGAGCATGTGCGTCGTTTCTTGGTTGCAAACGCACTGTACTGGTTCGAACAATTCCATATCGACGGGATTCGTGTTGATGCGGTTGCTTCGATGTTGTACCTCGATTATTCGCGTAGCCATGATCAATGGATTCCGAACGCAGACGGAGGCAACGAAAACTACGATGCCATCGCAACCCTTAAGTGGATGAACGAAGAAGTGTACAAGCACTTCCCGAATGCGATGACGATTGCTGAAGAATCGACGGCTTTCCCTGGTGTTTCAGCCCCAACCTTTATGGGTGGTTTAGGCTTCGGATTTAAGTGGAACATGGGTTGGATGCACGATAGTTTGTCTTACATCCACGAAGATCCAATCAATCGTAAATATCACCACGATACAATTACCTTCCCATTGGTTTATGCACACAGTGAGAACTATGTATTGTCTCTATCTCACGATGAGGTGGTTTATGGTAAAGGATCTATTCACGAAAAAATGCCTGGTGATGAGTGGCAGCAAACGGCAAATCTACGTGCTTACATGGGTTACATGTACGCGCAGCCGGGTAAGAAGCTGAACTTCATGGGTGCTGAATTTGGTCAGACGGCGGAATGGAACCATGATGATCAACTGCAATGGTTCTTGCTAGATTATGAACGTCATCAAGGCGTTCAGCGCTTAACGAAAGATTTGAACAACCTGTACCGTTCTGAAGCTGCAATGCATGATCTTGATTTCGACCCGAAAGGTTTTGAATGGCGTCTACAGGATTCAGCTGAAGCGAGTATCTTAGCTCATGAGCGTATCAGTGAATCAGGCGAGCGTGTATTGGTGGTTTCTAACTTTACACCCGTTCCTCATGAGCACTTCCGCTTAGGTGTTCCAGCACAAGGTCAGTACTCTTTGTTATTGAATACAGACTCTGCGGATTATGCAGGCAGTGGCTTTGAAGTGAAGCCGGTTGCTAAGGTTGAATCAGTAGAAAGCGAAGGCTTAGACACATCGATTGAGCTGCGTTTACCACCGTTATCGACCGTTTTTTACAAGCTAAATTAGGTCTATAAGTTGAAGTAAGCGATAACTAAAAAGAAAATGGGAGCCGAAAGGCTCCCATTTTTGTATTTCTAGTGCTTGGTTTAATGCTGCTTGAAGTTTGTGAGATAGAACATTGAACGTCCTACGACAGTCTCAAGGATTCGAACGGTATCAAGCCCAAAGCTATTAAACATTATCTCGCGGAATTGACCATCTGAACTGATGTTAAACTGTTCAGGGCTCTTGACCTGGGAGGCATGGAAAAACATCAATTTGATCACGAATCGAAATTGATCATTATCTAGAGCGTTTTGCCAAGATTGAATGAATACTTCTTCCGATGAGAACTCTAGATTCTCTATAACAATTGATAGCATGTGTTGGTGTAACGCTGATCGGATAGCGCGGGTCGATGGATAATAGCCCTGAAGCGTCGTCAAACTAATGCCAATTTCTTGAGCAATCCTTGCATAAGTTAGTGCTTCATGTCCTTCAGCCAGAAAAAGGTTTAGTACGATCTCATCGTAGTGCTTTTGATTTTCTAGTTTCTGTACTTGAGTAATTCGAGCCATTACAAATCTCTATTGAGTGTAACATTCTGTAAACGTGTATATTAAGAGTTTCTAAATTAGATTTCAAACCCAAGACGTAAGTAAACGGTCAGTTTATCGTCAAAAATAGTCAGTATTGAGTTATTGGTTCAATTGTTAATCAGATCTTGGCACACATAAAAACACCGCCCTATTGAGCGGTGTGTAATTTTAAGTCGTTGTTTGTATGTGGTAAATGAAAACTTAGAATGGATACCAAAACAATTCAGGTTCAAGAATGCGTTTCGCTATGGCCAACACCACAATAAAAGCAATGACACTCAAACAAACAAAGTCGATACGTTTCAAAGGCGCATAGCTATACCAAGTACGTGCCTTGTGTCGACCAAAACCTCGTAACGTCATTGCGTTAGAGATCTCGTCTGCGCGGTCCAAGCTAGAGAAAATGAGCGGACCTAGAACCTTAGCCACGTTTTTGATTCGAGTTATTAGGGGCGCTTTCTTCGAGAGTTCTACACCACGAGTTTGCTGAGCATGCATGATATTGATGAAGTCCTTCTTAACCTCTGGCAAGTAACGCAGCGTTAAGCTTACCGCATAGGCGATCTTGTACGGAACGCCGATACGGTTGAGGCTCGCTGCAAACTCAGTCGGGTGCGTAGTGAAGACGAATATTAACGCTATCGGGAACATACTCATGTACTTGAGCGTGACCGTGACTAAGTAAAACAGAGTCTCTTGGCTCAACGAGTAGTTACCCGGCAATGTTAGTAATACAGTTTCGCTACCGATGAGCTCAGTGCCTTGCTGCGGAGCAAGCAGGAACATGAATAAAGCATTTAGACTTAAGACACTCGCCGTACCTAATAACAAAGGCTTATACACGCGTATAGGCACATTGGTGAGCTTTAATAGGTATAAACCAGTCATAATAAGCAGCGTAATCAATCTCAGGTCGAACGTAGTCAATACCACGGTTACCCAAGCTAAGAAGAGTGCAAATTTCGTGATGCCATTTAATGCGTGCAGGGGGGATTTGGTATCAATGTAGTTGATGCCGAATTTTACTTTTGATGCGTTCATAGAGAACTTCTCTCGTAGTCGATGAAGTACTGCATAAACGCATTGGTATCGTCGATTTTCATCATAGTCGCGAGTTCATAAATACTAGTGGTACAGAGGTTTGCACGTTCTAGAAGCGATGGCTGACTAAACACTTCCGTCATGGCTGCATTGGCAATCAACTTGCTGTCTGCGATTACGATTGAACGTGTGGTGTACTCGAGAACGAGATGCATGTCGTGTGAGATGATCACCACAGTAATACCCAAATCACGGTTAAGCTTTTGGATAAACGCCAACATTGACGTGTAGTTTCGGTAATCTTGGCCTGCTGTTGGTTCATCCAATATGAGGAGTTCAGGTTCCAGCACTAAGATAGAAGCGATGGTTACACGTTTTTTTTGGCCGTAGCTCAGAGCTTCGATCGGCCAGTGGCGGAACTTGCTCAGCCCACATAGCTCAAGAACATGCTCTACTTTTTCTGTAATCAGCTCTTCTGCAATATTGCGGTTACGAAGACCAAAAGCAATCTCGTCAAAAATCATATGATGCGAGATCATATGATTTGGGTTCTGCATCACGACACCGACTTTCTGGCTTCTTTCAAAGATAGAAAGCTCAGATAAGTCTTCACCATTTAGATAGGAAGAGCCTGAATCGGCATCGATCACACCCATGATGAGTTTGGTGATGGTAGATTTACCCGAACCGTTCTTGCCCAGAATCGAAACAAACTCGCCTTTGCCGATCTTGAAGCTCACATCTTCGAGTGCGTTCTTCTCGCCATCGTAAGAATAAGTCAGACCATGAACTTCGAGTAAAGGCTGATACTGCTTTTCTGCAGCTGGGGCAGGGCGGTCAGCAAACCAAGCTTGAACTGCTGGGCGGAACCTTTTGTAATCCAAAGCTTTGAGGTTTGACAGCTTATCTTCGCAGGTTAGTGGGGCTTTCGCCGCTTTAAGCGCAGATAAGTAAAGAGGCTCACGAATACCGTGCGTATCAAGTAACTTAGACGCTAAAATTTCATCGGGAGTCATATCCGCGACGATTTCACCGCGCTCCATTAAGATCACACGATCGATATCACGATGTAGGACATCCTCGAGGCGATGCTCGATAATCACGATGGTTTTGTTGGTTTCTTTATGCAGTTGGTCGATGATCTCAATCGTTGCCTTACCTGTTTTAGGGTCAAGGCTTGCTAAAGGCTCATCAAACAGCAAGATATCAACGTCATCAATTAAGATACCCGCTAACGATACTCGCTGTTTTTGACCACCAGAAAGATCGTGTGGCGAGCGCTCAAGCATGTCCGCTAGGTCAACCATTTTTGCAGTCGACTTAACTAACGGGTACATGTCAATGTTCGACATCAACTGATTTTCGAGTGCGAAAGCAATATCTTCACCGATACTCAAACCCACAAACTGGCTGTCAGTATCTTGCAGTACTGTGCCGACTTGTTCGGTATAATCGTGCATCGAAAATTCAGAGATATTCTTGCCGTTGATCTCTAAAGAGCCAGTTACCTCACCTTTAATTGCATGAGGTATTAGGCCATTGAGACATTGACCTAGGGTAGATTTACCACTGCCACTTGGTCCAATAATGACGATTTTCTCTCCTTTCTCTATCCTTAGATTGATATTTTTTAGCGTCGGTTTATCCAGCGACTCATATCTAAAAGAGAAGTTCGAAAATGCTATAGTCATTATCGCTTATGCCTCAGTCAGGTTGCGGCTTTGTTTGTTGCGTTTAGCGACTGATTTTAGGATCAGGAAGCCCACAACAGCGATCAGAACGGTGTTACCCGCTGCGATGATAGACAGTTGAGTGAAGACTTTAGTAAACGGTTCTGCATATAAGATAGTATCTAGGAACGCAGAGCAGCCATAGCCTACAACGTTACCTGCAAGGGCCAGTATCACGAACAATACAAAATCTTTCATTGGCAGTTCGCCTTGTTGAAGACGGTTCTTAGTCATCATAGGGAATAAGCCGATAACCATACCTACGATACCTGAGCCTAAAACCCAGGTTAACCACACGCCCCAGCCAGCGAACAGATCCGTTACCCAGTGACCGATAAAGCCAACCAAGAAGCCAACAATTGGGCCGAACAAAACAGAAAACAGTGCTAGGACTGCCATCGCTGGTTTCAATGTCGTGTTCGCAAACACAGGGACACCAAACATAGGTAAACCACCAATGCCGTACAGTGCCGCTCCAATGGCGATAACGACCACTGTTTTAGCTGAAAAGTTCATAGATAACCTCGAATACTGAAAAATAAAGCAAAATAAAGAACAAATATTCGCCATTATTAATATGCGTCTCAATGAGAACGTTTTTTGGGCAAATATAAAAAATAAGGCGCGCATTATACAGTAGAACCCTTCCATAAGGGAAGATAAGTGTCTAGATGTCTAAAATTCCATCTGAACACCTAAATATCGTGTGAAATACGTATTTTTACGGTTAATCAAGCAACAAAAAAGCCAGAGCGAGTCTGGCTTTTCATTCGTCTTAACAATGTGTTAAGCGGGTTCGTCACATATCTACGACCGTTTAGTGGTCTAGATATAGTTAGTGGTCGAGATATAGATAGTTTTGCCAACTCTTCATGCGAATAAGGACCTTACGCATGATAGACACGTGAGTGAAGCTGTCAGAATAAACGGCAACTTCAACCGCGGTACCCATAGGTAAATGGTAGTCAGACAGATCATCAGTGATGCTCAATTTAACAAACACACGACCACTGGTACGCAACGCATCAGTACCTAGAAGCGCGCCTCTAGCTTGAAATTGGCTCTCACCAATAGCTGGAATTACTTCATCAATACGTCCTTTAAATACTTTTCCTGGCAATGCTCTAAACAAGAACTCAGCTTCGTAACCCGGTTGTAGGCGCTGTAGCGAGTTTTGTCTAAATGCAGCGGTATAGAACTGCTCCTCTGTGTGAACAAACGTCATCACGGGAGCTAAAGGAAGTGGAACTGCCATTACACCTGGGCGTAATGCTAGTTGCGTAACGTATCCGTCAGTGGGAGCTCGAACCACGGTTTGTTCTAAATCAAACTGAGCTTTACGTAATTCAGCCAATAAGCTTAAAACCGCTGTATTCTCGCCACCTATTTCAGAGTCCAAGGCGATCTTTGTTTGTTCTAGGTTTGCATCTGCAACTTTCACGGCCGCTTCCGATGCTTTGTAAGCTTGTCTGCGAGTATCCAATTGCTGCTCGGTAAAAGCGCCACTGTCGTAACCGCGCTTGTAACGAGAAAACTCACGTTGAGCTTTATCTCTTTCCGCGATGGCTTTGATTTTTGCAGCCTCTGCTTCAACCACTTCAGATTCCATTCCAAGAGCACCTTGGCTTGCTTCTTTTACCTTGGCTTCTAACCTTGCGACTTCAGCTTCGAATGGAACTGGGTCTATTTTGAAAAGAATATCCCCTTGCTTCAGAGGTTTGTTTGCTTCTACTGGCACTTCGATAACTTTACCCCTAACGCCTGAAACGACTGGCGTTGTTGAGTAAACTTGGTTACCGATTTGTGTAAATGGATGGTTGTAGTTCATTAGTAGAATTAGGGTACCTACTATGATCACACCTCCAAGTACGGCAGTAGGTACTGTCCATTTATTTAGCGGTATATTGAACACCTTGAAAATGGTGATACAAAGCGCCGCATAGGTCATTATCAGCAGTAAATCCATTACTTAGCCTCCTGATCTTGAACGTTGTTTGTCTCTTTCTCTGGACTGCTTTGCTCAGCACCTGCTTGCTTGAGCTGTGCGATTTCTTCCTGAAGAGTACTCACTTGATCGATGAGAATATCGACGCGATGATGAATATCGTGTTGTTCTTCTTCTAATTTAGCGAAGCCCCAACCACGATCTTTGCGCCATAATGTTGCCCAAATCCAAAGAAATGGCCAAATAGTATGTAAGGTGAATAGGCTAACCCAGCCTGAGACGTGAATAGCATCTTGATGAGGGTGATTGCGTTCTTTCGCAATTTCATAGGGAATATCGTGAATAACGATGATGCCGTAAAAGATTACTAATGCTACGAAAATAAGTAAGCCGAGCGCAAAGTAGTCTAAAAACATAACAGATCCTTGTAATGTTAGATATTAGTTATAAATATACTACGCTATCATCCAAGTAATTGTTATAAAAATGATTTACCGAGTTGAAAATAATGTGTTGTCGCTTCTAATGCGAATAAAAGCATTGATGAATCTTATAAAATCTCATCGCGTTTGAAGAGGCTATTTCGGCTTTCTGGTTGGTATTTCAGCTGAAATGATGACAGCTACGATTCTAAATGACGTGCATAACCACAAGGGATAAATACGGATGTATATAGGTGAATTGGCGGCCATTGGCGCTGCAATTGTGTGGGCATGTGCGACATGGATCTATGGGCAATTTGGACATCGCTTCTCTGCGATGCAATTGAACATTGTTAAGGGTGTGGTGGCGTCAGGGATGATGTTACTGGTAATGCCTCTTATCCCGATGCCGGAGTTTGAACTGAGTACCAATCATTTTCTGATATTGGCAATTTCAGGTGTGATTGGCATTGCGATTGGAGATAGCGCCTATTTTGCGGCGTTGAAAAGAATCGGTGCCAATAAGACGCTGTTACTGGAATCTTTAGCACCACCTCTTTCTGGTGTGCTGGCATTAATGTTCCTTGGCGCTGTATTGACAGTACAAAGTTGGCTCGGTGTCGTGATTACAACACTAGCGGTGACCTTCGTTGTCTTCCAGCCATCAAAATCGGTGAGCGGTGAATCGAATGATAAAGCGCAGTGGGGTGGCATTGGTTATGGGCTTGTGGCGAGTGTTTGTCAGGCATCCGGTGTGGTTATTTCTCATTACGCGTTAGTGGCGGGTGATATCCCACCAATATTAGGTGCACTGATTCGTCTCACGATAGGTGTGTTTGCCGTAATGCTGATTATCCCTTTTTTTGAAAAGAAGCCGTATTCATCGATAAAAAGAGATTTATGGGAAATGACCAAGCTCGATAAACTTTGGTTATTAGGGGCAATATTTGTCGGAACCTTTTTGGCATTGTGGCTTCAGCAAGTTGCATTGAAGAATGCGAACCCTGCGATTGCACAAACATTGATAGCGACCAGTCCGGTCTTTATTTTGGTGATTTATGCGATTAAAGGGGAGAAGGTGTCAAAGCAAAGCGTCATAGGGACGCTTGCTGCCCTTGCTGGAATATCTCTGTTCTTTTATCAATAAGATGCAGGCTTAGCTACAGAACTACAGAACTACAGAACTACAGAACTATAGAGTCACAGAGCTACATGCCACTACTCTGTACACACTTGATTACGGCCGTTGGCTTTAGCTCGGTATAGCGCTTTATCGGCACGATAGAAGGTACGCTGAGTATTCTCTCCGTCACGATGTAAAGTGATACCGATACTTACGGTCAAACCGCGCTCCCCAAGTATCTCATGCCAACCGAATTGGAAGATGCGCTCTCGATAATTTTCAGAGTGCATTTCTGCTTTAGGAAGATCAGTGTTCTCAAGAATGACGAGGAATTCTTCTCCGCCAAATCTGACACATGACGCGCCCCTAAACTTAAAGTATGAGCGCAGCTCTTGAGAAACGCTGACAATCGCTTTATCACCCACTAAGTGGCTTAGTTCATCATTGATAGACTTAAAGTGGTCGATATCAACAACCATCAAGGCGAAAGGTGCTTCGTGAAGCAACAGGTCTTTTAGTTTTACATCTAACCATCGACGGTTGTGTAACCCGGTCAGTGGGTCGGTGAAAACATCTTGTTGTAGTTGAGCAACTGTATTCTTGTGTTGTTCAGTCGTCTCTTTGAGTTCTCTATTTTCTTGTTCAGAGAGAATGAGTTTGAGTTGTAACTCAAAACGCGATAGGCGGCGTAGTTGGCTTGCACCGAGTTCGCTGATCGGGATCTGCTTCATCAGATCCGTTTCAATTCGGTAACCTTTTTTCTCATAGCTCAGAGCTTCTTGAAAACGGCCCTGATTCATACATACGTCACTCAAAGAGTCATAGAAACGCTTTGCAAGCACTGGCGATGAGTAGGCTTTTACACGTTTGTCTGTGCTCGACAAAATCATGCTCGCATAGTCTTGCTTTCCGGTTGCACTTAGGCAATGTGCTAACTCGAGACGAGTCATGGTCGCGAGCCAGCTTGCTTGAGTGCTGTTGGCTGGGTATTGAACTTTTGATAGGCAACGTAGCGCTTCTTGGTATTTCTTCTTAGCACGAAGCACTTTCGCCTGGTAAAGCAATATTTGAGCTGTGAGCAACTTGTCACTTACCAAAATACTTAGTTCTTCGCACTCATTCAGTAAATCGCTGGCCGCGGTAATGCGGTTGAGCAGAAGTAGGCTTGCTACCATATGCAGCTTGAATTTGAGGCGAAGTGAGCGACTGCTAATCGCGTGGTCTATACTGCTGATTTTTTGGTAATAGCGAAGAGCTCTGTTGTGATCACCATAGGCATCACAAAGGTTCCCCATGCCTAAGATAGCCAATACATATTCATCGATATGGCCGTGTTCAACCGCAATTGTCGATGAGCTGACGAATTCATTCAGTGCCGATGTGTAATCACCAATTTCAACTAAGCGGTCGCTTAGGCTGGTCTTTACTGTGAGAATGTCTTCGATATCTACAGGAAGGTGGAGTAGGTCGAGTGCAAGCCTGAGTTCTTCGATACTAGTTTGATTTTGTTGCAACTCGGCACGGTACTCAGAGCTGATGATATAGCAGTGCGCTTGCTCAGTTTGCGTGGTCGAAACGTGCTGGCGAATGTGGTTCCAGAATATGATCGCTTCTTCACCCGATACCGATGAAGGGTCTAAACCAGCATCTGTGATTTTGCGTAATAGGGTTTCCATTATTCTATTACCTCAGCATCGTCTTCTTCTAATTGTTCAAGAGTGAACGGGAACGTCAAAATATCATTGAGGCTGACGGTAGGTCTCGAACCTTTTAATCCTTTTCTATGCCATGGATATATTTCTAGCATGGTGCTGAGAGTTTGGAAGGTTTGTTCTGCGGCTTCGCCTTTCTCTGAAAGCATCATAGCAACACGCTCTGAACTCAGCCTAGCGATGAAGTCGTTTTGATTACACAAGGTATGAGCAATCTCGGTACAGACATCTAAATAATCGGTATCGACATGATGGAACATAATGATGCTGTGGTTCGAGCGCTTAAGTTCTGTCTTAAAGAGGACCAGCTTCTCCCACCAAAAGGTTTCAGAGACGACATAAGAGAGATGCTTTTCAGGATCGTACTCATGCTGGCCACGAATACGATTAATCAGCTTTCGTGCTCTCTGTTCAAGTTGGCGTTTTGAACTGCGCGCTTTGTCTAAACCGACACGATTAGTTTGCTCTTTAAGCATACCGATGGAATATTGACGGTACTTTTTAAAGGCGACCAATGCAGCTTTGAAATCTTGGTTTTCTTCTGCAACCAAGGATTGTTGGTAACAAATTTGGCTAAGCAACTCACCATTATCGAATTCATTTGCAGAGTGTTCAGCGAGTTTCAGCAATTCTGCCGCTTGTTCTGGTCTTTTTCTCAGGAGCTCCAATCGAGCTCGACTGATGTAAGAGTGCGCTTTCATCCAAACGAGGTTATGTTCTACGGCTAGATTGTGCGCTTTGGCTGTCGCGCGCTCTGCATCATCTAGACGTTCAAGCCCAAGCAGAGCAAGGCCTCGAAAGTCCCATACTTCGGCATGCCAAGTATTATCTTTATGCTCTTTTAACGCCTCTTCTGCACCGTCGAGTACCGACAGCATTTCAACATAGTTGTTAAGCAGGTAGTAATCCCAAGCGAGCAGTATTCTTGCTTTGCCTTCTAGCCAACCAATGCGGCTGTTGTTAGCCACTTTAACGGCAAGCTGATGGGTAGAACGTGCAAGCTTATATTCATGAGTCATTCGCCAAATGTTGCCAAGCCCAATGAGACATTCAATTTGAATCTCGACTTCATCAACCAGTGCAGATTGCTCTAAGGCATTGATCCAGAACTGTTGGGCGGAATAGTACTTGGCTTGTCCCCAGTACTGGAGCGCGTGTAAATGGAGGATTTCAGGGAGGAAAAGGTCGGTATCTAATCGGTTCTGGCGCTTATAGGCTTCCTTGATGTACTTCAAACCTTTTTGGTAATCCATCAGGTTCCAGCTACACCTTGCCATTAACATTAACGACTGGATAGCACCCTCTTCAAACAGAACTTGCTCCGATCGGACTAGGCACTGTTGAGCAATCTCTAGGATCACCGATGGCTCAGAGTCGACACGAGTTTTGAGTTGTTCTAGTTCTGTTTCAAGAAGGTACTGATTTTTGTCCAAGAGTTAGATCCATAATTATCGAACATATTGATAACACAATCATTATAAGAGTGTGATTTGAGATAAGCACCAATTATCTTTCTTAGGGCCTTAAAGGAACATGTATCTTTTCCAATTATGGGTGTTACCTCATGTTGTTGCTTTAAAATCAATGAGTTCCCGAATAATTATCTAGAGGTCTGTTTCTATGAAAGTAGTTGCTTTAGGGTCAATGGCTGCTCTGCTACACCTAAGCGCTGCGCTGCCGTGAGCCCTTGCTTATCTTGGTAGCACAGATTGTGCCAAGCTCTAAATATGTCGAGCAATGGAAGAATGCCCCCAGGACGAAGCTTACGTCTGGGCTCATTAATGAAGCTATCAAATAACAGCTGGAAGCGTTGTTGATAGAACTTGGTTTGCTGAATTGAGGCAGTGTTAAACCACTGTTTTGGTTCTGGATTGTTACCCGTTAGGTAGCAAATACCTTTCTGGTTATCACCTTGATTTGCGATAGCCCAACGATCGCGCCACCAACTCATGTGAACGATGTCGATCTTTTCGAAACTTTGATCGTCTTGCCAGCCGGGATCTTCCTCTACATACATAAGGTCAATATTTTGACTCTGAATGCGCGGCAAACATACACTTAAAGCGGCAGATCTTAGTAATGGATCTTGTGGCATATAGATAGCGACATGCTTATCTTCATTACACATATCAAGCACATGTAGGAAGTGAGCATAAGAGGTATAAGGCGGTCGAATCAGCGCGCCTTTCGAAGGGTAGCTAAATGTGGTGAGGTTACCCATAGGATCCTCAACGTTACCTCTCGCTAAAATCACTTGGTACTGCTGTTCAATACGCTCTTTCAACTTGTCAGATGGCTGAGGTTGTTCGAGGTTCGCTTCTGATGAGTGATCTTTGGATACAAAACGCGCAACGTCATCGTAAGGATTGTGATCAACATTCCCTGAAGGCTCTTCATTTTGAGAATAGTTGACGTGTTGGCAAAGGATATAGCCAGAATGCGCCTCACCCGTCGCTATCCAAACCACACCATTGTTGCTTTGCGGTTGTAGACGTTGATAGTGAGAAGCGAATTGATAATCTTTGGCATGATTAACCCATCGTGCATCGATCATCGCTAATTTACGACGGCAACGGCTCGCGATGTGGTCAACATGATCATAGAAAGTCTTTGGGTTGATCTCTAGTTTTCTGCAGATTTCACGTACGGAATAGCCCATGAACAACAAGCCCATGAGGTTCTCTTGAAACTGAAGTTTTTTATTGGACCCAGACCACTTGTCAACGAAGGTTGATTGGCAGTCTTTGCATCGATAACGCTGCCTGTCACCGCTGTAACCGAAGGCATGATAAAGATGTTTGTGGGTGTGAACCGATAGGCCAAAGTTATCGCAATCATCATTGCGGCAAGCAGGAAGGCCATCGCTGTGAAGTTGTCTTAGGCGATGAAGTTCGCTTAACACTTCACGATTGTTAAGTAAGGGGGGGAAAGCTCCACATTCACGACAAACCATCGCCGGACGCTTAGGGTTTGCGTGTTGCAAAACATACCGTTTTGCATCGCTCAAGCCAAAGTTGTCACACGCCAATGTTTTACAAAAGTTGAGTTGCAAACCATCCGCATCTTTTGGCAGCTTGTCGTTAGACACGATCTCCCCCTCGGGATTATTTGAGCAGCCAAGTAAGCTTGGCTGCGGGGTAACGCTTTTCAATGTATCTTATTCAAGTCGTTAGATGTTGATTGCAGTCTCTAGAGCAACTTTCATCATGTCGTTGAAAGATTTTTGACGATCTTCAGAGCTTAATTTCTCACCACGGATGATGTGGTCAGACACTGTTAGGATGGTTAGTGCTTTAGCACCAAGATCCGCAGCAACACCGTAGATACCAGCCGCTTCCATATCAACACCAAGGATGCCTAGCTTTTCCATTTTCTCGAAAAGGTCAGCTTCTGGAGTGTAGAAAAGGTCTGCAGAGAATACGTTACCAACTTTAACTGGAACTTCTTGTGCACGTGCTTGGTTTACAGCTTCTTCTAGAAGACCGAAATCAGCGATTGCAGCGAAGTCGTGGTTGTTGAAACGAATGCGGTTTACTTTTGAGTCTGTAGAAGCACCCATACCGATAACAACGTCCATTAGTTTAACGTCGTCACGTACCGCACCACAGCTACCTACGCGAATAACGTTTTTCACGCCGTATTCAGCGATAAGCTCGTGTACGTAGATGCAGCATGATGGGATACCCATACCGTGGCCCATTACAGAAACTTTCTTACCTTTGTAAGTGCCTGTGTAACCAAACATGTTGCGAACGTCACAAACTTGCTTCACGTCATCAAGGAATGTTTCTGCAATGTATTTTGCGCGAAGCGGGTCGCCCGGCATAAGTACTGTTTCTGCGAAATCACCAGCTTGAGCATTAATATGAGGTGTAGCCATGGTCGTTCTCCAAAGTTTAAACGGTAATGATAGGAACAGGATTTAATCAATTACCGATTCTGTTGAATTGAATTCGTTTTGTTGAGGCAATATTAGCGAGTTAAAACGAGGCTCCATGAGACTTTAGTCACAAAACCGCTTTGCCATTATAGTTTTATTAATATTGATAACCAAATATGTTGAAAGCGTAAAGGCAATCGATTTTGTATGGGTAAATTGCTCGATATTTAAAGATAAAGCTCGAAATTTAAATCTGTTGCATATTGCCTTGGAGGCAACAATACGTTGTAGAGACGTTTGATCAGCGATAATCTAAACTTTGATAAAGAGACAAACCAAGGAATTGTATGTCGTATTGCGCTAACTCGACGCCTTCGCACTCGATGAAAACACAGTTACAGACGAAAACAAGGTTACATAAGCTAGCGTTGGTCGCTGTTAAATCCACATTGATCGCTGTTAAGTCCACATTGATTACGATTAGAACGACTTTGTTTGCTGTGAGAACAGCTTTACTTGCTCGGGTAATCATTTTGCTTGCTGGCGCGATGACTTCGTCGTGGGTGTCTGCTGCAACTTTTGAGTTGCCACCAACAGAAAGCCGTATCGTGGGCAGAATACAGCAACACGAAGTTGCGGCGGGTGAAACCTTGGCGATCATTGCAAAGCAATACGATATTGGCTTTCTCTCTTTAATGGCGGCAAACAAAGGGGTCGATCCTTTTCTTCCTGCTGAAGGCTATGTGTTAAGTATTCCTAGCCGTTTGATTCTGCCGGATACTCCGAGAAAAGGCATTGTGATTAACCTTGCCGAGTTGAGGTTGTACTACTTTGAGCCTGAGAAAAATCAGGTGCATGTTTTCCCTGTCGGTATTGGTCGAGTAGGGCGTGATACTCCCGAGATGATCACTAAGATCAGCCAAAAAAGACCTAACCCGACCTGGACTCCTCCAAGCTCAATTCGCAAAGAGTACTTAGAAAAAGGGATTGAGCTACCAAGAGTGGTTCCCGCTGGGCCTGAAAATCCTTTAGGTGAATATG
Source organism: Vibrio sp. 10N.222.47.A9 (assembly GCF_963872585.1). NCBI lineage: Bacteria > Pseudomonadati > Pseudomonadota > Gammaproteobacteria > Vibrionales > Vibrionaceae > Vibrio > Vibrio sp. 10N.222.47.A9. The sequence continues at coordinate 183,131 of NZ_CAWNBB010000104.1, forward strand.
CATTGCGACTTGCTTATGGTGCTGGTGATTATCTGATACATGGTACTAATAAGGATTTCGGGATAGGTTTGAGAGTCAGTTCTGGGTGTATCCGTATGGAACCTAAAGATATCGAGTGGCTTTTTGAACAGGTGAGTCGTGGTGAACAAGTCACAATAATCGATGAGCCGATTAAGGTGTCTTTGGAGCCAGATAGAAGTGTATTTGTTGAAGCTCACGAACCTTTGACGCGAAGTGATGGCTCTAAGAAATTACTGCAAATCCCTGTTGAACTAAAATGGTGGCTTGAAGACGCTGATCTTCCTAATTCAAAAGCCAAAGCAGTCATCTTTGCTCAAAATGGTGTGCCTGTTGAAATTGCACCGCCTGTGATTGAGTTCTAATTTGATCGGTTGTGAGTAAAGCCCCATAGCTTTCTTTTTCTTTCCCCTCAATAAAAAACACCACCTCTAAAAGAGGTGGTGTTGTCAATTTACTGCATGTATATACGTCTTTTGAAATCTACAGCTTCATTGAGCTTCTATCTCAATTACTTAGTGTAAGACTCAGCAATGTTGTCGATACGGTCGTTAGCACGATCCGCTTCTTCTTTTGCTGCCATAGCCGCAGCTGATGCTTCTTGAGCTTTCATTTCAGCAGCCGCTTTGTCACTCTTAAGTGCTTCTACTTCGCTGCTTAGCTCAGCAACTTGGTTAGTTAGTTGGTCCATTTCTGATACTGCTGCTTCTTCAGGTTCTGAAGAACAACCAGCTAAAATAAATACTGAGGCTGCAGCTGCGATTAACGTCTTATTCATAAGAACTCCTTGCTTATTTATCATCAAAAGATGCGCTATACATTCTTTGTCATATAGTCGCTTCATTAATGATTGTAGCGACTAATTTTTTAACTGCAAAAACAATAACTAAAGAAATTGCTAAATTTTTGAGGTAATTAGCTAAGCATCACGTTCTGTCTCATTTCTGAGATGATGGGTTTCGAGGTCGTTTTGATACTACTTTGGAGAGTGGTCCCTTTGTTAGCAACGCATACAATATTCTAGTTAACATCAGATAAAAGGATAAATTTACTGTGATCTCTATCCTTATAAAGTACTTTCGCGGTATCATGTCACGTTAAATTAATTTTATTCAATACCATCATGACTGGAGAGTCCTTTGCACTTTAAAGATTTAGGCTTAGATAACCGCTTACTGAAGAACTTAAAACATTACGACTTCAAGAAAGCGACAGAGATCCAATCAAAAGCGATCCCTGTTGCTATTGCTGGTAAGGATCTATTGGCTTCATCAAAAACGGGATCAGGTAAAACATTGGCGTTTGTGTTGCCGATGATACATAAAGCATTAAAAACAAAAGCGTTTTCTGCTAAAGATCCTCGTGGTGTAATTTTGGCTCCTACTCGTGAGCTAGCAAAACAAGTTTACGGCGAGCTGCGTAGCATGCTTGGCGGTCTGTCTTACGAAGCCACACTTATCTTGGGTGGTGAAAACTTTAACGACCAAGTTAAAGCCCTGCGTAAGTACCCTCGTTTTATTGTTGCGACTCCAGGTCGTCTGGCCGATCACCTTGAGCACCGCTCACTGTTTTTAGATGGTGTTGAAACGCTAATTCTTGATGAAGCTGACCGTATGCTGGATTTAGGTTTCGCACCTGAATTGCGTCGCATTGCGAATGCAGCTAAGCACCGTCGTCGTCAAACGTTGATGTTCTCTGCGACGCTTGATCACGCGGAAGTGAATGGCATTGCAAATGAAATGTTAGACGCACCTAAGCGTATCTCTGTTGGTGTTTCTAACGAGCAGCACCTTGATATCACTCAGAAGTTCTACCTGTGTGACCATCTCGATCACAAAGAAGCGATCTTGGATCGTGTGATTGAAGAAGCTGAATACCGTCAGGTGATGATCTTCACTGCAACTCGTGCCGATACTGATCGTTTAACGGATAAGTTAAACGAGAAGAAGCTTAAAGCCGTTGCATTGAGTGGCAACCTAAACCAAACGCAACGTAACGCGATCATGAGTCAATTTGAGCGTGCGGTTTACAAGATCTTGGTAACAACCGATGTTGCTTCGCGTGGTATCGATATTCCAAACGTAAGCCACGTTATCAACTTTGATATGCCTAAGCATACAGAAGAGTACGTGCACCGTGTTGGTCGTACTGGTCGTGCGGGTAACAAAGGTGATGCAATCTCTTTGGTTGGTCCAAAAGACTGGGACAGCTTTAAGCGTGTTGAGCTTTACCTTCAACAAGATCTTACTTTCTCTGTGCTTGAAGGTCTAAAAGGTAAATTCAAAGGTATTAAGCCTCGTAAACCTGCTTTTGCTAAAGGCGGACCTGCGAAGAAGAAGACCAGCACTCAAGTTAAGAAAACGCCGAAGAAACCGGTTAAGCGCGATAAGAGCTTCCACCAAAATGTGGCTGTGGGTGATACCGTGTTTATCCCTAAGAAGAAAGTCGCACCAAAAGTGGACGACGAGTAATCAACTTGTGTGACCTAAAAGCTTAGCTTTGAAAGGTTGATGCAAATAAAAAACCGCCGATGATGGCGGTTTTTTTGTACCTGTACTTCGTGTAAGCCCTTAGCTTCTGGTACTTACAGACGGTATTTGATGATACTCGACGAGGTTTCCTCGTTAGAAATCAAAGGTAGAGAACGAGTACGCCAAAACATGATCGGCGATGTATTTGTGAGTGGCCGTAGTTGGGTGTGTCACGCCCCAGAATACATAACTGTCTGAACCATAGGTTGCGCAATCATTAGTCAAGCTATGGCTTCGTAAGTAGTCTGCTGCTGAGCTTCTATTGATATCAAGACAGGCGTCACTCGCGTTTCGAAAGCCATGTTGTTCTGGGTCATCGGTAATGCTGGCGAACAATGTACTTGCATCGAACAACACCATGTTTTTCCCCTGGCTTTGGTAATACTCGGCCTGCGCTTTGATGAATTGGTTGAACTCTAAGATCTTGCCACGTACTTTAATGATCTCTTGCTCAGTCGAGTATTTGAATTGCGGCGCTTTGGTCGCATCGGGTAATGTAAACAGTAGAATATTACTCGCACCAGATTCCGTTAATCGGATTAAAGCGCTACTGAAATCAGCTTTCACATCAGCGACTTCTCGGTCGTAATTCATAAAGTCATTGAGCCCAAACTCTAGAGTAAACAAGGATTTTTCTGGACGATAGCTTTTAGCGACTTTCATGTAGGTTAGGTAAGAGGTGACTTGATCATAGACGCCAGTCAGTGCCACGTATTGATTGGTACCTGCTGCGCCACCGACGGCCCAGTTATAAAGAGGAACGTCTTTGGCTTTTGCTAGATATTCGGTCCAAACCAAACCGTTTGAAAAGTGCCCTAGAAACCATGAGTTTGCATTTGGGAAAACCCATTGAGAGCCATTAAATAGGTTCCCAGTGTCAGAGAGGCTATCACCAAAAGTGACAATGCGATTAATGGTATTGGCTTGCACAGCGTTATCGTTGGTCCAGATGGAGTGATTGTAAGAGAAGCGGTTGTCTGCGGCAAAGTAGGTAATGTCAGCGGCGTCATGTTGGATGCCGAGAGTCTGTTCGCAACGCTCTTTGATTTCAGACTGTGGGGTATCACTGTAGAACATGTTCTTGAAAGAAACAGAAGACCACCAATATCCGTTGATCGTGTAATCGTCGCCGTTTTCTTTTTTCGCCCACTTCCAGTCGGTGGCTGCAGAGTCGTGCGATGCATCGGTTCGATACCAACATCGAACATAAGAATAGGTCTCAGAACCTTGTGTACTGAGCACTTGTGCGGATGTCATCGATTCTGGTGTCGGTATGGAGTCATCAGCAGCATAAGCCCCAAATGGTATGGTTAACGCGAGTATTAAAGCCGTATTTTTCATCACTGTATTCTCTTTTGTATTTAGTGAGCCAAACAAAACGTTGTTGCTTGTTGTCTATTTCTTGTTGCCTCTTGCCTCTTGCCTCTTGCCTCTTGCTTGTTGATAAGTGGATAAGTAAATAACTGGTACGACCTATATCTAGAATCAATAATTCTCGTCAATATATTCAGGTTGTTGGCGTTTCATAATTGGTATAAGTATCAAATTTCCAACGACTTTCTGATTGAAAAATAATCAAGTCGAAGCGAGGGATTTATCATTAATATTCGATTTTAGTGGGCTATGACTTGCCAGTTTGTCGCCGCAGATCTAAACGAGATAAATTGTTTTGTGAATGTTGGTTTTTATTTGGTCAAGATAATTGAAGTTATAGCTTCATGGTTTTTGTTAAAAATTAATTTAATCAATAGCTTATTGTGGTTCGATGTCTGGTCCGATTCTATTTTTCTAATGTTCATCACAGCTGTTTAATTCAAGTTCAACATCACAAATATCAAGTTTCTATTTTCTGTTTTATAAAATCATCAACTACGGTTCTTTCACTCATCAGAGGTCTAATCTGTTTAAGGAAAGAGCATTGAAAAAGATATTAATTTGGACGATAGCCTGTCTATCCAGTTTTGGCGCTTATGCCGGAACAAGCGCATCGGCATTAGAGGTCAGTGGATACACACAAACGAAATACCCCATTATGTTGGTACATGGTCTGTTTGGTTTCGATAAATTAGCGGGTGTCGATTACTTCTATGGCGTACCTGAATCCCTAACCAAAGATGGTGCGAGCGTCTATGTAGCGCAAGTATCAGCCACCAATAGCTCTGAAGTACGTGGCGAGCAATTGTTGGCTCAAGTTGAAACACTGTTAGCCGCGACAGGGGCAAGTAAGGTGAACCTAGTTGGTCACAGCCACGGCGGACCAACAGCGCGCTATGTGGCATCAGTACGTCCTGATTTGGTTGCTTCGGTGACGAGCATTGGTGGTGTTCATAAAGGCTCGAAAGTCGCCGACCTCGTGCGTGGAACCGTATCAGAAGGCTCAGCCGCGGAAGGTATTGCGGTTAAGTTGGCTGGTGGATTGACGACGCTTATCAACCTATTATCTGGCGGAACGGATCTTGATCAAGATGGCCTTGCTTCCCTTGAAGCGTTGACCACCGAAGGTTCGCTTGCATTCAATCAGTTTTATCCTGAAGGCGTTCCGACGTCTGAGTGTGGCGATGGTGAATGGCAAGCCAATAACGGTGTTTATTATTATTCATGGACAGGATCCTCCACTTTCACCAATCTTCTCGATCCTACCGACGGAGCGATGACAATCCTTGGCTTAGCATTCAATGAACCTAATGATGGTTTAGTGGGAGCATGCAGCGCGCATTTGGGCAAAGTGATTGGTGATGATTACAAAATGAACCACCTAGACGAGATTAATGGGTTATTGGGTATTCACCACCTCTTTGAGACCGATCCCGTGACGCTATATCGTCAACACGCCAATCGATTGAAGTTGGCTGGCCTTTAGGTTGCACTGCCCATTCATAAAGAGAACAAGGAAAGTATGATGAAAAAGACCGCCATTTTGTCGATAACCACGATAGCCCTGATGAGCACAGCGGCGGTCTTTTTGTATCTACAAAAGGAAGATCCAAATTCATATAGTGATAATGAACAAAGCGCTTCTTCATTGAAGGTGGCCTCTCAACAAGATACCGAAATCGATAACGCATCAGCCAAAGACATGATGGAATATTTCGTATCAGGTAATACCGAATTAACACTCGAAGATATTCGCGACAATGTGGCTAAACACCACGAGCAATCACAAGTTACGATTGTCGATGAAGCACTGTTTGCCAAATATCTTGAGTACAAGTCGGCACTGACATCATTAGACGTGCAATTTGACACCACATCAATATCTGCAGAGGACTTACGCGCACTCAATCAAGCGTTGCTCGATCTCCAATCTGAATTTTTCAGTGAGAGCGAGATAAGTATTCTATTTACCCATGACAACAGAATGAGGGAAATCGCTTTAGAAAAGTTACTTCTGAAACAAGAAGGGCTAGACGAATCAGAATACCAGCAAAGGCTTGAATCTTATCTATCTGAACAACCAGATTACGTTCAAACGAGCCATCAAAATCAGGTGTTATTACAGCAACTATCCAGCTCACAAGGCCTAGATGAACAAGGAAAATACTTGAAGAGAAGCGAACTGGTTGGCGAACAAGCGACGCAGAGGCTCGAAGCGCTTGATCAACAAAGGGCGGACTTTGATGGAGCTCTAGAGATTTACTTTGTTGAACGAAATGACATTTTGAATGACTCAGCACTCTCAGAAATTGAACAAAAAGAGACGATCGCCCAGCTTAGAGAAGCTCATTTTCAGCCACAGCAGCTGAGAAGGGTAGAAGCGATTGAAAGAATCAGAGCTGCTGAGAACGGTCAGTAAGGTTTGCTGATTTAGTAAAAAATCTATCGAAAATAAAAAACCAGTCACGAGGACTGGTTTTTTGTTATGAGGTGAGTTGTAACGTAAATAAAGCTAAGTGCCTAAAATTTATGCGTTAAACCTTACTCCCTCAACTTAATACCTTAAACCCTATACCTTAAAGTAATCCAACTGCTGCTTCTGTTGCTCGGCTAAGTTAGATAGCTCGTGGCTTGCTGCTGCAGCTTGGGTAATGCCGGTTACGTTTTGGCTTACTAGGCTGTAGATGTTTGAGATATTGCGGTTGATGTCTGCAGTCACTTGGCTTTGCTCTTCTGCGGCAGAGGCAACCTGAGTGTTAATCTCAGTCATGTCGGTTACCGAGTTCGCAATACCAGAAAGGGCTGCGCTTACCTCGCCCGAGAGCGTTTGGTTGTGCTCTAACATAGACAGTGAACTGCTCATGCTCTCATTGGCGTTACCCGATTGAACCTGCAAACCTTCTATAATTGCTTGGATTTCTTTGGTTGAATCTTGGGTACGTGCCGCCAGCATTCGAACTTCATCGGCAACAACTGCGAAACCACGACCGCTTTCACCTGCACGCGCGGCTTCAATTGCTGCATTAAGTGCAAGAAGGTTAGTTTGTTCAGAGATGCTTTGAATTACTTCAATTACCTTACCAATCTGCTCGGAGTGCTCTTTTAACGTGCCTACAACATTTGCCGCTTCGCTCAGCTGAATTGCCATTTGCTCATTAGCTTGGTTGCTCTCGTTAAACAAGCTCATGCTGTGTGTTGCCATTTCGTCGGCTTGCTTGGAAGCTGAGTCGGCTTGTACTGCATTCTCGTTGACGTGTGATGCTGTGCTCTCAAGTTGATTTACAGCAGAAGCAACCTGTTCAACCTCTTGCTTCTCTTGATCAGAGTTAGCACTTGATTGCGTCATTACTGCCGCCAGTTCTGTAGACGCAGACGCTACTTCAATACTGATTCGAGACAGTGAGCTTACCGTGTCACGCAATTGCTCAACAGATTTGTTTACGTCTTGGGCAAGGCGAGATATTTCGTTGTCACCATGTTCTTCGGCTTTTACTAGCAGGTTACCTTTTGCTACTTCGCGCATGGTTTCTTGGATATTGCTAAGCGGCTTAACAATGATGCCAGCAAGCGTCCAACTGATGACTAATGCGATTGAAAGAATCACTAACAGCGCAATAGTCGCGGTATTGAGTGTGCTGGTGTGCTGTTGGCCATTGGTGTCGACTTCTTGGGTGGCAAGTAAGTTGAGCTTTTTAGAAAGCGTGTTGATTGCTTGCACCATTTCATTACCCGCGTGACGGTATTGGTCGATTGCAACCTGGTAGCGGTTATCAAAATCTGAGGAGAGCGATGCATCGCCGTGTTTCGCTCTTAATAGAGGAAGCATGGTGGTGCGAGAAAAGTCAACGTAGTGATTCATCGCCTTGCTCATTGCGGCTACTTCATCTTGCATGCCTGGTACGGTATCAAGCGAGTTCAGTAGACGAGTATTTTGGTCACGTTTTTGATTTAGCGTTTCGACAAGCGTTTTGACGTCGTCAGGATTAAATAAGCTATAGATCGCCTTGATGCGCATGCCGTAGCTGTTGTCGACGATTTCGCTAAGCTCTTCTTTATGTAGAATCAGCTGATCTGTTGCTGTTGATACATCTTTAAAAGCATTTTCCAGTTTGTCACCACCGATAATGACACCCGTCAAAAGTAGTACGACGGAAAAGAGTACTGGAATCAGAATTTGTATTTTGATTGATAAGCCACTGAGAAGTTGGCGCATGTATTGTCCTTCTATGAATAAGTAAATGAGCAGAAGCAATTGTTATTATTGTTATTAATCAGTGATTCTAACTATTGAGAATGACAATTCAATCAGTAATAGATGCTATTTTTATATATGCGATAGATATTTCATAAATTCTGATTATTTATCGTACAAACAAGGCTTTAGCCATTTTTAAGATAGGGTTATTTGACGAGGAACCTTGTGCGGTATTAGGTAATGACAGGGGGCGAGATATTGAGCGGTTTGGCTTAAATAGGTTGGAATGAATATTCAGCGCCTATGAATGAGGCCAATTTATTACTTCAAGGCTATTTGGTAGGGGAAAAACAAGAAAATAAATTGTAGTTGTCATATAGGCTTCAATTAAGTGAAACACAACTGTCACATTCGGATTCTAAAGTAGGCCTCGTTCAAGCAAAACATTACGGCAATAACGCCACTAAAGGAAATTTGTGATGAAAAAGACAGTTATCGGTGCAATCGCACTACTAGGCGCTCTAACAGTGAATACAGCTTCAGCTAAAGAAACTATCTCTGTAGTTGGCTCTAACAGTGCTTCTCCACTGGTTGAAGTTTTTGCAGAAACCTACATGAATAAAGGCGAACCAGTGTTCATCGAAATTCAAGCACCAGGTTCTTCTGCAGGCATCAAAGCAGCAAAAAATGGAAGTGCTGACCTTGGTATCTCTTCTCGTGACCTAAAAGAAGAAGAGAAAACAGCTGACCTGAAAGAGCTCGTTATCGCTCGTGACGGTATCGCAGTTGTTGTTAACCCAAATAACGAAGTATCTGCTCTTACAGCTGAGCAAATCACTTCAATCTACAAAGGCGATATCACTAACTGGAAAGATGTTGGTGGTGCTGACAAGCCAATCGTAGCAATCACTCGTGATACTGCATCTGGTACACGTGGTGCATTCGAAGACATCATGAAACTTAAGAAGAAGATTGGCGACAAGAAAGTATCGGCTATCTCTCAACGTGCTCAAGTTGCAAACGGTAACGGCGCACTTAAAGTTTCTGTAGCAAGCAACCCATACGCTATCGGCTTCATCTCTCTTGGTACTGTAGATAACACAGTTCAAGCTCTAACTATCGACGGCGCAGCAGCATCAGTTGAGAACGTAAAGAACGGTTCTTACAAAGTTGCTCGTCCTTTCCTAGTTCTTTACAAAGCCGGCGCTCCAACAGCTGAAACTCAACAATTCCTAGATTGGATGGTTGCAGATGAAGCTCAAGCTATCGCTGACAAGAAAGGCTACATCACAGTTAACTAATCTTAACTGACCAACACTTAATTATTGCTCAGCCTAACTTAGGCTGAGCCTTTTCTTTCAACTTTGTCTATTTCGAGCTCTTGTTGAGCCACAAAGTTTGAGATTTTATATATGACCATCGCAAATAGTGAAAAGCTTATGAATACTGAAGCGACTCAAATCAACAAGCCAAGTCTACGAGCTAAGAAGCGCATCGACTGGAGAGAAAGAATCTTCCACGGCTTGTTCTTATCGAGTGCTGTAATCGGCATCGTATCACTAGCCGTTATCGCTTACTTTATCGTTGCAGAGAGTATCCCTGCATTCCAAGAGGCTGGTGTTTCTGGCATCGTTCTGGGTGTGGATTGGTTACCGCCAGCTCTATTCGGCGTTGCAACCATGATTGTTGCATCGATTGTCTCGACACTTGGCGCTGTAGTTGTTGGTGTACCCGTCGGTGTATTAACCGCTATTTTTATTGCTGAGATTGCTCCTAAGCGTCTTGCCGATATTATTCGACCAGCAGTAGAGCTTCTAGCGGGTATCCCGTCGGTAGTTTACGGCTTCTTCGGTCTAGTAATCATCGTTCCTATGATTCAGAACATCTTCCAAGTACCAGCGGGTAACACTATCTTCGCGGGTATCATTGTTCTGGGTATCATGATTCTTCCTACCGTTATTACGGTTTCTGAAACTTCGATCCGCGCTGTACCTCGTACGTACAAAGAAGGTTCACTTGCACTGGGTGCTTCGAAAATCTACACGATTTTTAAGTTACTCGTTCCTGCTGCACGTTCAGGCATTATGACGGGTGTGATTCTGGGTATCGGTCGTGCACTTGGCGAAACGATGGCAATCATCATGGTGATGGGTAATGCGCCAGCAATGCCAGAAGGTATTTTGGATTCGGCTCGTACGCTAACCGCAAACATTGCTATTGAAATGTCTTACGCAAGTGGTATTCACGCGAGTGCACTGTACGCAACCGGCGTTGTGCTTCTGGTATTCATCATGATGTTGAATGGTGCTCTGCTTTATCTTAATCGTGAAAAAACGAAGTAGGCGAGGATAAGTAATATGGATCGCGTAAAACTAAAACAAGCACGTCAAATGAAAGATAATGTCTTGAAAGGCTTTATCTGGGCGGCAGCAGCAGTCACCGTTGGTTTCTTATTCTGGATCATTTGGTACATCCTATCGAATGGCCTGCAATACGTAGACTGGAACTTCATCACCGACGACTACACTCGAACCGGTGAAGAACGTGGTATTTTCCCAATGATCATTGCCACGATCTACATGGTAATCGCATCGATTGCAGTGGCGGCGCCACTCGGTATTATGACGGCAATATACCTAACCGAATACGCAAAAGTGGGCAGTAAACTGGTTAAAGTGATTCGTTTCTGTACAGAATCTTTAGCGGGTATTCCATCGATTATCTTTGGTCTGTTCGGTATGACCTTCTTTGTTTCGATTCTTGGTCTTGGCTTCTCGATTCTGTCGGGTGCACTAACACTAAGTATCCTGATTCTTCCTGTAATCATTCGTACTACAGAAGAAGCATTGATGTCAGTACCACAAACTTATCGTGAAGGTTCATACGGCCTTGGCGCTTCAAAAATCTACACTATCTGGCGTTTGATCTTACCAAGCGCAATGCCAGGTATCTTAACTTCGGTCATTCTTAGTATTGGTCGTGTAATTGGCGAATCAGCACCTGTATTTTTAACAGCAGGTATGGTGGCACGTGTTCCTGAGTCGGTATTCGATTCTGGCCGTACACTAACGGTTCACCTATATAAGCTGACAACAGAGCTATTTACTATCGATGAGTGGAACCAAGCCTACGGCACGGCGACAGTCCTAATCGTATTGGTTCTCTTGATCAACATGGTTACAAAACTGATTGCGAGACGCTTCAACACGGCAACTTACTAAGCTCATTAGCTGGCTCAACAATAAAGAGAGCCACCGTGATAAAGAAAGCATCAAGTTAGACACGAATTTAAGAATTTAGAGATTACGAATATGAACAAATTTGATATTGAGAACCTAGATCTGTTTTACGGCGACAACCAAGCGCTTAAATCTATCAACCTGCCAATTCCAACGCGTCAGGTAACGGCTCTGATTGGCCCATCGGGTTGTGGCAAATCGACGCTGCTGCGTTGCTTGAACCGCATGAATGACCTAATTGAAGGCGTTACTATCAAAGGTAAGCTGGATATGGATGGCACAAACATCTACGGCAATATTGATGTGGCTGACCTACGTATTCGTGTAGGCATGGTATTCCAAAAGCCAAACCCATTCCCAATGAGCATCTACGAGAATGTCGCTTACGGCTTACGTGCTCAAGGTATCAAAGACAAGAAACACATTGATGAAGTAGTAGAAAGCTCACTACGCAGTGCGGCACTTTGGGATGAAGTGAAAGACCGTCTTAAAGCACACGCGTTTGGTTTGTCTGGTGGTCAACAACAGCGTCTATGTATCGCTCGTACGATTGCAATGGAGCCGGATGTAATCCTGATGGATGAGCCTACATCGGCACTTGATCCAATCGCGACACACAAGATTGAAGAATTGATGGAAGATCTGAAGAAAGACTTCACTATCGTTATCGTAACGCACTCAATGCAGCAAGCGCGTCGTATCTCAGACCGCACGGCTTTCTTCCTAATGGGAGAGCTAGTAGAGCACAACGAAACGAGTGTTATCTTCAGCGAACCAAAAGATGATCGTACTAAAGGTTACGTAAACGGTGACTTTGGTTAATTCGATTAACTCAGTGCTGTTTTAGTTTTTTAAAGGACAGCACGCTAACTGAAACGCAGGTTAGATAATCGAATAGATCGACAGAATTATCACTATAACTATAAGCGATGGAAGTTTTGCCCCACTCTAATGTGGGGCTTTTTTATGTCGCTAAAAAAGTCTTAATGTCGATGAAATTTTGGGCAGGAAATCCCATTTTTGTCGTCCTTCTCATGCTTGTGATAATGTAAAAAGTGAAATTGCGACCCGCTTAACATCTCATTTTTAGTTACATTGATTGCATATCAAGGCTTCGGTATTTTTGCTTCAATCTCATTAGCCAATGGACGGAAGCTGTGCCTGTTAAAGCCTTTGCAAAACAAATATCTGCTACTCGCGACCACCGTCTGTTGGCAGAATCTCTTTTTGGTTACCTTGTTGAGGTACTTGCCCCAAAAGGGATCGGAGTATTTACCGAGCCAACACCAGAAGGCGATTCGTTACCCTTGTTTTGTTGCGGTGAGCTTACCTCCCTCGACAAGTATCCCTCAACATTTTGGCCTTGGGTTTCCCAGTTTGATACCGCAGATGGTGTGCTTCCAATGTCTATCAATACTTGTAAGTGGGAACACATGGAGGTGCTGGGTGGTGAGTCGCTCATCATGATGCTAGACAACGCGCCTGCCTGCAGAACTTATTTAATTGTTCAAAATTGCAATGCTCAGCAGATCAACCAAACGTTCGACCAAGATCTTGATGTCCTTCAACTAGCCGCAGCTCGCTGGCAGTGTATTCGTGCTGAAAAGAACGCTGCGCTGGAGATAAAATACAGAGACACACGTGAAGCGCAGTACCTGGATGAAATTAAGCTGCGAGAGCTATTTGTTGAGAACATGAAACTAGTCCATCAGGTCGCGTTAGAGCTTTCTAATCCTGACTCTTTGGATGCTTTGTATAAGGCTTCTGTTGAGGCAGTGCGCGACCGTCTAGGCTTTGACCGTGCGATCTTCATGTTACTCGATATGAAAAAGCGCTGCTTTAGTGGCACTTACGGCACCGATGAGCGGGGAAAAACTAACAGCGAGTATCATACTCAGTACGATTTACATCAACTTGAAGCCGAATACATTGAGGCGTTGTCTGACAATCACATCAACCTAGTTATTATTGAGAAAGCGCCGCTATACACCGAAGGCAAGGTCGTAGGGCAAGGTTGGAATGGCATGTTGATCTTACGTGAAGGGGATAAACCCGTCGGTTGGATCGCAATGGACAATTACATTCACCGTTCACCCATCACTAATTATCAAAAGCAGATGCTTGAATCCTTTGGTTCTCTGCTTTCTCAGATCTACATCCGCAAACGGCAAGAACAGAACATCCGCATGTTGCACTCAAGCATGGTGGAGTTGTCTCGCTGCGATAGCGTCAGTGAAGTGTGTAAATCGGCGGTGAGCTTTGCGATTCAGCATTTAGGCATCGACCGACTGGCCGTTTTCCTCACCGATAAACATTGCAGTTACATGCAAGGCACGTGGGGCACGGACATAAAAGGCGACATTGTCGATGAATCTTATTATCGCTCAGAGCTGGTGGAGCGTGACATTGTAGCCGCAGCTCGCGCTTGCCCTAATCAAGTTGCCTTTGAAGAATCGGTGCCTATCTATCACGATTTCAATATTGTGGGTGTCGGTTGGACGGCCATGACAATGCTCACCACCAATACGGGCGATCCGATTGCGTTCATTGCGGCAGATAACTTACTGACCCGAAGCCCTTTAACGTCACAATTACGCGAAGTGATACGTATCTTTGCTTCTAGCCTTGCTGAAGTATTGCAAAGAACGATGGCACAAGAGGAGCTTAAAAAGCTCAATGAGACACTTGAACAGGAAGTCAGCAAACGAACTAAGGAGTTGGAGTTGGCGAACGAACAGTTGGAAGTTATTTCTAAGCTCGATCCTCTGACTCGCCTTGGTAATCGCCGTATGCTGACTCAGGTTTTAGAGGACTTGAATTGTGACGAGCAGGGTGTATTTGCCACACAACAAGATGTCACATTTGGGTTGATTCTCGTCGACCTTGATCATTTTGGTTTATACAACAGTGTTTATGGTCACACTGAAGGTGACGCTGCTCTGCGTACGATCGGTAAAATATTAAACGATCATGTATACAGCGATAAAGAAACTTTCTGCCGAATTGGAGGCGAGGAGTTTATGTTATTGATGATCGGAACCAGTCATGCGACAACCAAGCAGCGAGCTGAGTCGATTCGTCGATGTATTGAAGAGGCGAAAATCCTCCATTGTGAAAGTACTACCAGCCAATATTTAACTGCGTCTGTCGGTTATGCGTCGATCACCTCTGATCAACACCAGTTCGACTTCGATCTATTGTATGGAAAGGCAGACAAGGCCTTGTATCAAGCTAAAGATTCAGGGCGAAATAGAATTGTCTCTGCTTTAAAGCGAAGAAAGGTTGCGACGCCACTGACTTAGTGTGGTATTTATTTTTCTGCTCTTAAAAACGAATGAAGCCGTGATGATCATAATGTGGTCATCACGGCTTCGTTCTTTTTTGCTTACTTAGATTTTCTGCTTAACTAGCGTTCTGCTTACTTAGATCGCTGGTTAATTAAAGCCTTTCTAATGTGCTCTTGTGTGCTTTGCTCAACATGCGTTTTGGCTTCTTAACTGCTTTGATTGCTAAAGTCGGATCCCATGACTGACTTGGTGAACCAGCTTCAGCATAGAGGCTTTGGTTGAGCTTGCTGAGCTCGGTTTCAATTGCTTGTAACGTCTCACTACTCAAGTCTGAGTTTTCTGTTTGCCACTGCTCAAACAAGGTTCTCGTCACCACCCCATCTTTCGCTTTCAGAGCTGTGATAAGCGCTTTTTCTGCATCTGATTGACGTTCATCTTGGTGCTTTGGTTTTACTGCGGTACCGCGGTGTGACCAGAAGTACAACGCAACCGCAGAGCTGATTAACCACAAGGCAGCGAACAGCGCGGTTAGGTAAGGCCATATTCCTGGGTTATCAACGGTAACAATCGTCGGCCTAACTTGTTGAGTTGGTGTCTCCATAACAGGAGCTGGCGAGCTTGAGCTAGCGCGTTCACTTGCCTGAACCGACAACTCAAGACCAAGAGCTTTACTGGTTTCTTGTGATTGTGAGTCTGTGTTAAACCAAGCTTGAGAAACATCAGGCAGAGAGATGCTTCCTGATTCCTTAGGGATTAGTACTTGCTTATAGACAACGACAGCATCACCGGATTGGGTGGTGCCAAATTGAGGTTTCTCTTCATAAACACGTACCGATTTAGGGTAGGGAATGTTCAGCTTTGGCAATTGGTGCTGGGTCAAATTACTGGCTGTCATGGTGATGGTTCGAGTTAAAGAATCACCCGCTTCCATTTCAAGTGGCTTGCTATCACTGCCTAAACCTTGGTTACGTGTTAACTCGTTACCTTGGCTATCTGACCACTTCTGAATCAACTTGAAGTTCGATGTGGGTAACCACTCACCTCGATAGCCTTTTGGCACGTTTTTCACGGTTACATCTAGGGTTTCGACAGGTGTATCGAGTTGGAAAAGGCGTGTTTTACTTGAGTTGTTGGTTGAGTAAACAACCGCTCCTGTTAACTTCGGTCCAAGCAGTTTAAATTGCCCTGCTTGTTGTGACGATATATGGAAAGATTGCTGAACAACCGTGACTTCTTGTCCGTTGATAACATCTTGAAATTGCTTTGACTCTCCAATTGGTTCCACATCTAATTGCGCTGAACTTGGCGGCGCAATTTTAGGATCTTGCAGTCTTCTAGGATCAGCCTTAATGATGAGTTTTACATCAAGCTCCGCGACCTCTTGAGGGTACAGCGAGTCTTTACTCAGATTAAGTTGAAACTCGGCCATATCACTCTGCTTTGGAGCGGCTTTATTAACCGAAACGTTGATGGTGATCGGTTGGGTTTTTGCGCCGTCAATATCAAAGCTAGGAATCTCAAATCGGCCTAATCGAAGTGGGGCAAGGGTAATATTCCATTCGCTAGACACAGTACGGCTGCCATTTACGATTCGCATCGACGACCCAAATCTTGGGGTGCTGACGTAAAAATCCTTCTGAAGGGGGGATAGATCTAAAGCACCGGACGATACTTTTTCATCGGTCGCTACTCTAAGTAGGAAGACTTCATCTTTGGTCACTCTGTTTTGGGAAACACTGGCAACAGCGGTTGCTGCTAATACAGAATGTGACGAGAAAACACCGATTAGCAGTGTCAGTAGTATTGATAAAAATGGCTTGTTTAAAAATCGCATGGTTACCACTTTTTGTTTTGGTTGTTGGGAGCACTTTTTTGTCGTGCTTGTAGAATCATTTGCGCTTTAAGCAGTTGGCTCGGATCTCGAGCGCTTTCTACTTGCTCAAGTTTTCGCATATCAGGATCGCTCGATATAGGCTGACCTGACACTTGTGTTGCGGCTTGTTGAGCATTGCTATCACTGTCTTCCTTTGCAGCTTTTTGTGCTTGTGTAGTCTGAGATGCTGAGTCACCTTTGTCCTTTGGCTGTTTATCTGCTTGATCCGGTTTGTTTTGTTGCACAGCTTGCTTGTCGTTTTCTTCATCCGTCTTGGAATCAGAGCGGTTATCAGCTTGGCTTTGGTCAGTATTCTGAGCTTGGCTTTCACTTTGATCTTGCGACTTCCCATTGTCAGCTGAGCTTTGTTTTTGATCCTGCGAGTTTTGCGAAGAATCATTTTGCTGACCTTGCTGACCTTGCTGACCTTGCTGACCTTGCTGGTCTTGTTCATTTTGGTCTTTGGACTCAGAATCGTCTTGCTGTTGCTGTTGCTGTTGCTTCTGGGCCTGTTCGACGATTTCTAGGTTCTTCTTCGCGTAAGCATGGTCAGGGTTGCTTTCGAGAATACGTTGATACTCTTCAATCGCTTGGTCGTACTTGCCTTGCTTTGCTTGTGCGTTGGCTAGGTTGTAGCGAGCATCTTCGCCAGAAAGACCTTGTAGCGTCTGTTCGGCCGCTTCGAAATCACCGGCTTTGTATTGCGCAATGCCTTTCCATTCTTGCTGTTCGAACTGTTCTGCGGCTTGTTGAAAATCCTCATCTTGATACAACTGATAACCCACTTGGTCATCGGTTTTCCAAGGGTTCGCAAACGCAGTATTCGGTTGGCTGAACGAGACAAGCACAGCTAGGCCACACCAAATGACCCCTTTTCGAAATAGCCCAAGTGCAGGAAGTAACAGAAACGGCAATAGCCAGAAACCGTTGTTAACTCTGGTATTGAGTGAGTTATTGGTCTTGGTGACTTCTGATGTCGTAGCAATTCGGTCGAGATAATTCGCAATGTGCTCAACATCTGAGTTATCAAATTGAACCTCAGTAAAAGTGCCACCATAGCTGCGTGTAAGCTCACGCATGTTATTTAAGTTGGTTCTTGCGACCACGGTTTGTCCCGAGTCGGTTTTCAGCATCGAGCCGCTTGGTAGAGAGATCGGCGCACCGCTTTTCGTTCCTACCGCTAGAATCGACAATGTCCAATTGCCACCTGAGAGTAGGGAATCGATCTCTTGCTTCTCTTGGTCGTCGATATCATCCGCAATCAACACCAAGTCACCGTGGTAGATATGAGCACGAGTCATCATCTCAATGGCGAGTTTGACTGCTGACGCAGCATTGCCGCCTTGGAAGGGCATGATATCTGGTGATAGGTTGGGTACCAGGTTCTTGATGGTGTTGATGTCAGACGTTAGCGGACTAATGGTGTAAGCATCACCTGCGTAGGCTACCATTCCCGTTAGGCCTTCTTTCCATAACGAAAGCAGATCCAGAGCCTTGTATCGCGCCTGTGTTAAACGGTTTGGTTTAATGTCAGTGGCATACATAGACATCGACATATCCATGATCACAACTCGCGCCTGCGTTTTTTCAAAGCTCGGCTGTTCATTTTTTTCAAAGCTTGGTCCAGCCAACGCGATGACACCGACTATCCACCAAATGCCAAAGTAAGTACTACGATTTTTCGATGGCTTGCTCGATTCAGGAGCCAAGTAGCGGGCGATATGTGACGCTAATAATCCTTGCTTCGATTGTCTTTTGCTAAGCCACCAAATAGCGGGTAGCGCGGCAAGAGCCAAGAACCAATATGGGTAGATAAAAGTAAAGTTAGACATTGTTTCTCCTAATGGCTAACAGCATAAATGCGAAGAACATTGCCGCCGACAGTGGCCAGACAAACCACTCTCGTTGTGGTCGCCAGATCTTAGTGGCGTTCGTCACGGGTTCTAATTGGTTGATGGTGTCGTAAATCGTTGCCAGCTCTTTGCTGTCACGCGCACGGAAGTATTGACCGCCAGTGCGCTTGGCGATTTCCATTAGAGTACGCTCATCCAAGTCTTGAGCAGTATTGACCTTACGAGTCATGAAGAACTCTTTGACCATCATTTCACCCGCACCGACACCCACAGTGTAAATTGTGGCGTCGTATTTCTTTGCAATGTCCGCCGCTTCTAGTGGATCTAATACCCCCGCGGTATTGCTGCCGTCACTGAGTAGAATCATCACACGCTGAGGTGCGTCGCTGTCGACAAAGGTTTTGGTGGCAAGGCCAATACCATCACCGATCGCAGTTTGAGTACCAATCAGCTTTAGCACAGCCTGATTGAGTTGCTGTGACAGCGTGTCTCTATCTAACGTCAGTGGCGTCTGCAGATAGGCGTGATCAGCAAATAACACCAGTCCGACTCGGTCACCTTTGCGTCGCTCAATAAAGTCACTCAATACATGTTTTACTGCAGATAAGCGGTCGATGTACTCGCCATTGAACTGCATGTCCTCTTGGCTCATCGATCCGGAGAGGTCGACAACTAACATTAAGTCTCGGTGCTTGGGCTGAAATTCAACCGGTTCGCCGTACCAAACTGGACGTGCCATTGCCGTCAACAATAAAAGCCAGATGATGACCGACAAAGCTTTGGGTAAGCGGCTGCTCGGCGTTTTGGTCTTGCTGTCTTCTGGTAGAAATGGAAGCCTTAGGGCACTGCTTGATTCTGACCTTGGCGAGAACAAGTAAACGAGCAACGGCAGTGGCGCGATGAAGAACATCCACCACCAAACGAACTCGATGTTTAACAAGTTAGTGCTTAGAAAATCACTCATAACGACCTCGCTTTGGAGGAAGGGCTTTACGAAGCCAGGTTTCGCAGTCATTAACCAATTGCTGTTGAGCCTTTTTCTGTTCGTCGCTCATTAAGGCTGTATCTTGGTAGAGCGCTTGTTGCCATTGCGATTGTTTTGCGGCGAACAACGGCTTCGCCAATTGCGCATCTAAGAACGCCAACCAATCGTCACTAGATAAGCCTGCCACTTTGTCGCGTGGAAAATAGCTCAGTGCAGCCTGACGAACGATGTCTTGAGCTGCACTCGGAGACAAGGTATTTGAAGGCTGACTATTACGAAAGCAAGCAAGAGCTTCGTTCTTCGCGTATTGGTTCTTTTGTCTGTGTTTTACAATGAAAAATACTAAGGCGATCAGAACAATGGCCGTGATAATGATTAACCACCAACCCCATGCCAAAGGCCACCATGACGGTGCGCTTGGCGTAATAATAGGGCTCAAGTCGAGAGGTTGATTCATGACTGAACTCCTGATACTTGGCTCATTAACGATTGCGCACAAGACAATGAACTGTATGGGATCGCCAAAGAAAGGCTCATTTGCATAAGCTGTTGTTGTTTCAGATCGAATGCATGACTGAGCTTTTCCTTTTCCTTACTGGATGAAAAGTTAAACCATTGGGTTTTATTGCCGTCGGTGATCTGTTTTGAACCTTTGAAAGCAGTGACACCTTGCTCTAAAGGATCGTAAAAATGCACCAAGCGAACTCGATTATGTCGACGTATTTGATTGATAAGTGAGTAATTACTTTCGTTATAGCGGACGAAATCACTGAGCATAATGATATCGCTTCCTTTCGGGCAAAGCTGGTGAAGAGACTTCAGCCCATGCTCTAAGGTTGTGCCGCTGTGATTGTCTGGATTGGTCAGCGCTGCGTTATTGATTTCTATGACTTTTTGCAAAATACGCAACGGAGCGTGGTTGCTAGCACTGGGTTTAATCTCAATGATCTCTTGGCCAGTATCTATCACTGCGCCAATACGGTCTTTTTGAGCGACGGTTAACCAGCAAAGTTGGCTGGCAAAGTGCGCGAGTTGAACCGATTTAAGCAACAAGGTTGAGCCGAAAATCATACTGCTCGACAGATCTAAGAACAAAATCACAGGCTGTTCTCTTTCTTCAGAAAACAGTTTGGTGTGTGCTTTGCCTGTTCTCGCCGTGACGCGCCAATCAATGCTGCGGATATCGTCACCCGCCTGATATTGACGAACCTCAGAGAAATTCATGCCGCGACCTTTACGATTGCTCTCGTGTTGCCCGTTTAGTTGCGACCACAGGCTCTTGGCTGGAGGCAACCAGCGAACAGACTGCGCTTTGTATTGCAGCAGTTCGTTTAGATTCAACGTGACACCGTCACTATGGTTAGGTAATTGATTATTCATGCGCGTATCCCTATGCGCTACCAACCAACGAGATAAGGTGTGCGATCACTTGGTTTGCAGTGACCCCTTCGGCTTGTGCGTGGTAGCTACGCAGTAGACGGTGGCGTAATACAGGGAATGCCATCGCTTGAACGTCTTGTGGAGTGACGTAGTCGCGACCAGCAAGCCAAGCGTGAGCGCGGGCACAACGGTCTAACGCAATGGTGGCACGCGGGCTAACACCCATGTCTAACCATTGATCGAGTTGGTCGCTGTATTGCTTAGGTTGGCGAGTCGCCATTACCAGCCTGATTATGTACTGCTCAATGGTGTCTGCCATGTGAATGTTGAGCACTTCTTGGCGAGCTTCGAAGATAGTTTGTTGAGAAATAGGCTCTGGTTGAACAGGTTGATTGCCTTGAGCTTCGCCTCTGTTTAGGCGCAAGATCTCCAGCTCACTTTCCATGTCTGGATAAGCCACTTCTAAATGCAGCAAGAAACGGTCTAATTGAGCTTCTGGCAGCGGGTAAGTGCCTTCTTGCTCAATTGGGTTTTGCGTTGCCATCACCAAAAATAGATCAGGTAGGGCATAGGTTTTTCGACCTGCGGTCACTTGTTTCTCGGCCATCGCTTCTAACATCGCAGCTTGTACTTTCGCAGGAGCACGGTTGATCTCATCCGCTAGAATTAACGAGTTAAAAATCGGGCCAGATTGGAAGGTGAACTCTCCGGTTTCGGGACGGAAAATATCGGTACCAGTTAGGTCGGCAGGCAATAGGTCAGGGGTAAATTGAATACGGTGAAAATCTCCCTCGACACAGTCAGCCAGTGACTTTACTGCACGGGTTTTTGCCAACCCGGGAGGCCCTTCAACAAGGATATGACCATCTGCCAGTAAGGCGATCATCAGTTGCTTAACGAGCTCTTGCTGACCAATGATTTGAGACTCTAAATAGTTTTGAAGGATTTCGAAGTTATTTTTATGCATTTTTGGACTCTCTGGGGGCCATTTGATTCTTATTTTGAGTATTGGTCACTTATTAATAGGAAAAAGTTCCAGTACATTTGCGGAATTTATTTTTTCAAAATTGGAAAGATTTACAAGTGTTTAGCCAAAAACATCGTTAGGGTGTGATTATTACCATATCAATTGGTTTTTATATACAAAAGCTCGGGGGGAGGTCGTTGTTTGAGTGCGGTTAGATCTAAGGGCCGTGAGCTAAAATCGATTCTCGACAGTACGATATTTGCTCAGTTAATTCATATCTAATCTGAATGGTTTTTATTGTTACATTATATTTGCAGTTTTTTTGAGAGAAAAGTCTCTAGTTTTACTGGTTTTGGCCGATACATCACTCAGATTGTGCATTGCTTGTTGGAGTGCACTAAAAAAGTCCTGTTCAGGGTATACCAATAATGAGCGATTCTTTTAAAGGTCCAAATATGTTTAAAACTAACTCTCTGAGTATCAAACAAAAAGTTGTACTTGGAATTACCTTTGCGGTTCTTGCATCGACAGTGATTGTCGGCGCGATGGCACAACAGCAAGCAAGAGATGTATTGAGTCACCGTTTGGTTGATATTGAGCTTCCCGGTATGTTGGAGCGAATCAATGGTGAAATTGACCGTGAAGTCTCTCAGTTATTGTTAGCTGCGGAGCAAATTGCTTCAAATGAATTCATTTCTGATGCTATCGAATCGACCGAGCGCGATGCCGCGCTAGAGAATAAGCTGGTTAAACAACTGAACAATGTTCGCAACCAATATCAGTTGAACGATGCCTCGGTGGCGAACCGTCAAACAGCTTACTACTGGAACCAAGATGGTTTCTTACGCCAGCTAAACCAACAACAAGACGGTTGGTTCTTTGGCTTTACGCAATCTGGACAGCCAACCATGGTGAGCATGTTCCAAGAAGTGAATGGCGAAGTGAAGATGTTTGCTAACTATCAGCAGCCTTCTGGTTTAGCGATGTCTGGTCTATCAAAATCGATGGACGACATGGTTAACCTGCTGAACGGTTTCAAGATTGAAAATACAGGCTTTGTATTTTTGACCGATAGCCAAGGTGATGTACAAATTCACCGTGAGCGTTCTCGCAGTGATTCTTCGCTTCAACAACTTTACGGAACTCAATCAAGCCAACTATTGAACAAGTCGGGCTTCAATCTGATTACCACTGAGAGCCAAGGACAAGAACTGTTTGTGGCGAGTTTGTATGTGTCGTCAATGGACTGGTTCGTTATTGGTGTGGTACCAACAGGTGAAGTGTTTGCTGAGCTCGATGCGACTGCGCAGAAGATGCTGATCATGACTGCTATCGTGGCTTTAGTCTTTATCCTAATGGGCGTAGTTCTGGCAAACAGCATTACTCAACCAATTAAACTTCTGGCTAAGCGATTCGGTGACCTTGGCGAAGGTGATGGCGATCTGGCGCAGCGTATCGAAGTGAAGGGCAACGATGAAATTGCACAGCTTTCAAAAGGTTTTAATGGATTCATTGAAAAGATTCACGAGTCTATGAAAGAAGTATGCTCGACAAGCCAAGCGCTTCAAGTGGCGGCAGAGAGTGTTTCTAACAAAGCACACATCACCCACGATAATAGCCAAGAGCAACGTGATCAAACCCTTCAAGTAGTTGCTGCGATTAACCAAATGGGCATGACCATCAGCGAGATTGCATCGAACGCGGCAACAGCAGCAGAAACGGCAACACAAGCGTCAGGCAATACGGAAGTCGGTCGCTCTGTGGTGAACAAAGCAAAAGACGCGATCAGCCGTTTAGCGCAAGATATCGAAAGTACGGGTCAAGTGGTTGAACAACTTGCTTCAACAACACAAGATATCGGCTCCATTCTGGGTGTTATCCGCGATATTTCAGAGCAAACCAATTTACTTGCATTGAACGCAGCGATTGAAGCTGCGCGTGCCGGTGAGCAAGGTCGTGGCTTTGCCGTGGTAGCAGATGAAGTTCGTAACCTCGCAAGTCGTACAGCAGATTCAACGGAAGAGATTCAGAAGATGATCAACCAACTGCAAAGCGATGCTAAAGATGCAGTAGCAGCAATGAGTACAGGTAAAGTCATTACCCTTGAAGGTGTAGCTGCATCGGATGAAGCCGTAGATGTACTGGGTGGCATTTCAGACCGCATCGTAGACATCACCGATCGTAACACGCAAGTCGCAACGGCAACGGAAGAGCAATCAACCGTAGTTCACACCATTAACCAGAACATTGAAGAGATTAACGCAATCAATGAAGTGACAACGGGCACGGCTGAGCAGCTTGCTGAAGCGAGCCAAGAGCTTCGCGACCTTTCTTCTCGCCTAGATAAGATGGTTGGCTCGTTTAAGCTTTAATTCCTTTAAGCTGTAGCATGGCTTAGAAAGAGACATAGACGAAGAGCTGGATTCATTTAATCGTGAATCCAGCTCTTTTTATTTACGGGGTTGTTTTCTTCTAACTGGCCTTAGCTTGATCTGGTTTCGGGCTTTGCACTTAATCGCTCTAGCATCACAGAGCGTAAATGAGTAAAATCTGATTAGGTTTAATATTTAGGTAAGTATCATGAGCGATTTTGAAAAAGAACTAGAGCAGATGACTCAAGAGATGGGCGATGAGCCAGAAGTAAAACTGCCATCAATTGAAGAGCAAAAAGCGATCGTTGCTGAATTTAAGCGACTAGAAGCGGAAGGCAAACTAACACCAGAAGTGTTAGAAAAACATTTTGGCCAGTTCAACAAAACAAGTGATACGCCAATCCACTAAGTTTCTGCAGGGCAAACCTATATCGTTTAGGTAGGGTGGCTTTTTAGCTCAAATAAATAAAGGTCTAGCATCCGCTAGGCCTTTTTTATTACCGCTCGAAAAAGCTAACTGAGCGGTGCGCAAGACTAAACCATCAAAGCGAAGGTAGTTGGCGCCTTTAAACAAAAAAATCCCCCTTACTTGGTAAGAGGGATTCGATATGGGCAAGTTATATCTTAAAAAGGCGACCCGATTAGTCGGTGCCGTACTCTTTGTACAAGCGACGACATGCGCGACCATCGCTATGGAACAAGTGACAACGGTGCGCAGGAATACCAATCGCTAGTTTGTCACCAGACTCAATCGTCAACGTGTCTGGTTGGCGATAAATAACGTCAGCATCAGCACTTTCGAGGTTTAGGTACACTTGTGTTTCGTTACCTAGTTTCTCGACCATCATCACTTCAGCTTCAATCGTCGCATCACCTGTTTCAGCAGACAACAAGTGTTCAGGACGAACACCTAGAGACATACGGTCACCAGCATTGACAGTCGTACCATCAACTGGGATCCAGAAAGTCATACCGTTAGAAAGTTGAACTTGTACGCGTTCTGCTTCAGCTTGCTCGATGTGAACCGACATAAAGTTCATCTTCGGCGAGCCAATAAAGCCTGCCACGAAACGGTTTTTAGGGTAGTGGTAAAGATCAAGAGGTTTACCCACTTGAGAAACATAACCGCCATCAAGAACAACAATCTTATCGGCCATTGTCATCGCTTCCACTTGGTCGTGGGTAACGTAGATCATGGTGCAACCAAGTTGACGTTGTAGTTTAGTGATTTGCGAACGCATTTGAACACGCAACGCAGCATCTAGGTTAGATAGAGGCTCATCAAGTAAGAATACGTTTGGCTGAGAAACCAGAGTGCGACCGATAGCAACACGTTGACGTTGACCACCAGATAGGGCTTTAGGCTGACGCTCAAGAAGGTGACCAAGCTGAAGGATTTCTGCAGCATGTTCAACACGCTTATCGATTTCAGCTTTGTTAGCGTTCGCTAGTTTCAGGCCGAAAGACATGTTGTCGTAAAGGTTAAGGTGAGGGTAAAGCGCGTAAGATTGGAATACCATACCTACGCCACGCTTTGAAGGCTCAACGTCATTCATGCGTTGGTCGCCAATGTACAAATCACCAGACGTAATGTCCTCTAGACCTGCGATACAGCGTAATAGCGTCGATTTACCACAACCTGATGGTCCAACGAATACTACGAACTCACCTTCGTTGATGTCTAAGGTTACGTCCTTAGAAATCTGTACATCACCATATGATTTATAAACGTTTTTTAACGTGACACTCGCCATCTAGCTCGTCCTCGATCGATCAAATTTTAAGTTTTACTGCTTATCATTATAAGAAATTTTTGGGTCAGCAGTAACTGTAGGAATTGGTAAGTATTGAATGAGTAAGAAAAAAGTGGGTGAGACTTGGATTCTTTAACCAAGCCCACCCATCATAGCCAAACTGGTGCCTATTTCCCCCACATCCAGCTAAATCTCCCCCGTGATTCAATCACAGATTTAGCTCGATGCTTAATAAAGACAACAGCGGGCAGTGAAGCCAACTAAATGAACAGTGCGGTTACACACGACATTCGCTGGTAAAGGGTTCTTACTATCCACTCTTGGATGAATGCAGTTTCGGTGAATTGGCGCAATGGTACATCCTCCCAATGAAAATTTAACGAGGGGGAGTAGGAGGGGAGGAGTAGATAAATTGGGTTGCTCCCAATTAGCGATCCAGTTCAAATAAATTCACCCCATAACGGTGATGTGGATCACGATGAGTATGCACTTTGTGACTTCGCTCTCTAATCTGATCGGATGACGATCACGAAATTAAGCCATAATAGCTAGGGCGTAGTGGCTAGGATGATGAGTTAGGGGCTGTTTTCTCAGATCATAACCTCGAAAACTGGCTCGTCTTAATTGAATGCGCCCTACGTATAAATATAAAAAGGATATTGACATGAAAAACGCTCTAAGCGCTGTAGCTCTAGGCACAATTGTGGCTCTGGGTTCATTTGGTGCAAACGCTGCTATCGAAGAAGGTCAACTAACTATTTGGGTTGGTGGCGATAAAGCTTATGAAGGAATGGCTGAAGTAGGCAAACGCTTTGAAGAAGACACTGGTGTTAAAGTAACAGTAGCTTTCCCAGATAAACTAGAAGAGAAGTTCTCTCAAGTTGCAGCGGCTGGCGATGGCCCAGACATGATCTTCTACGCTCACGACCGTTTTGGTGGTTTTGCAGAAGCGGGTCTTCTTGCTGATATCAAACCTTCTAAAGAGACTAAAGAAGGTATCGTAGACTTCGCATGGGACGCTGTTTCTTACGAAGGTAAAACAATCGCTTACCCAGTAGCGGTTGAGTCAGTTTCTCTTATCTACAACAAAGCACTTGTTCCTAACCCGCCTAAGTCTTGGGAAGAAATCCCAGCACTTAACGCTGAGCTTCAAAAAGACGGTAAGAAAGCGATCATGTGGCCTCTACGTGGCGGCGCTTACTTCACATGGCCTCTACTAGCAGCTGACGGCGGTTATGCATTCAAACAAACAGCTGAAGGTTACGACATTAAAGATGCGGGCGTAGCGACTGATGGTGTTCAAAAGTCTCTAGGCTTCATCGAGAAGATGGTACAAGACAAAGTTATCTCTGCAGACATGGACTACTCAGTCGCTGAGTCTGAATTCGTTGCGGGTAACGTTGCAATGACAATCAATGGTCCTTGGGGCTGGGCAAACATCGAGAAAGCAGGCGTAGACTACGGCGTTGCAACACTGCCTAAGTTCAACGGTAAAGCGTCTAAGCCTTTCGTTGGTGTATGGGCAGGTGGTATCAGCACTGCTTCTCCAAACCGCGACCTAGCTGTTGAGTTCATGGAAAACTACCTACTCACTGATGAAGGTATGAAAAGCTTGAACGATGACAAACCACTAGGCGCAGTTGCTCTTAACTCTTTCCAACGTCAACTAGACAGTGACACGCGTATTGCCGCAACAATGGACAACGCGATGAACGGTGAAATCATGCCTAACATCCCTCAGTTCACTACATTCTGGTACAGCATGGAAGAAGCGATCGGCAACGTTGTTGATGGCCGCCAAACTGTTGATCAAGCGCTGAAAGGTGCTGAAGCTCGAATGACTAAGTAATACTCAAGTTCTACCTTTAAGGAGGGGGCAACCTCTCCTTACTTTTCTATTTTTTATCTATATCGTTAGCAGGTTCCTCTATGCAGTCAGTTCAAGGTTCAGATGCGATCCCGGCACCATCAAGCCTTCCAAGCAGTAAAAGCGTCTTCATCAAATGGGGGTTGCTTGGTAGTGTTGGCTTAATTAATGGCTACGCTACAATTTTAATGTATTCTCGCGGTGAGCTCGCATTTGCGCTTCTTACTGTGATCTTAACGGCTTTGGCACTTTACATTTTTGGCAGTAAGAAAACTTACGCCCACCGTTATATTTACCCAGGTATTGCCGGAATGATTTTATTCATTCTTTTCCCACTGGCATACACCGTCGGACTTGCGTTTACTAACTACAGCGCAAAAAACCAGCTCTCTCTAGAGCGTACTCAAACCGTTCTTTTAGACCGTTCATTCCAAAGCGGTGAAAGTTACCCATTTACTTTGTACAAAACAGATAACGGTCACCAGATCGTTGTGAAAGATGGCGACCAGCTGTTAGCAACTGATGTATTTTCTCTGGAAGGTATGACAGCAACAGAGATGGACCTATCTGCAATCGAATCTGTACAAGGTGAAAAAGAGAAGATCAAAGCGATCATCCAAAACCGTTCTGCGATCAGTGGTGTAGACTTCCACTTACCAGATGGTGATGATATCCGTATGAGTGGCTTGCGTAAGTTTGCTGCCGTCGCACCGCTTTACACCCTTCAAGGTGACGGTGAAACGTTAATCAACAATGAATCTGGTGAAGTATTGAAACCAAACATGGAAGTGGGTTTCTACCAACCGGTTGACGAGAAAGGAGAGTTTATTGGTAACACAATATCTCCAGGCTTTGTTGTAGACATCGGTACGGCTAACTTTGAACGTGTTTGGAAAGATGACGGCATTAAAGAACCGTTCATCAGCATCTTCATCTGGACTGTTGTATTTTCGATTTGTACGGTTGTTTTCACACTTGCCATTGGTCTGATTCTTGCGAATATTGTGCAGTGGGAAGAGCTAAAAGGTCGTTCAATCTACCGTGTTCTGCTGATTCTGCCTTACGCAGTCCCAGCATTCATCTCGATTCTTATCTTTAAGGGCCTATTTAACCAGAGCTTTGGTGAGATCAACATGGTGCTTGAGAGTATCTTTGGCTTAAGCCCGAACTGGTTCTCCGACCCGATTCTTGCGAAAACCATGGTGTTGATTGTTAACACTTGGCTAGGTTTTCCTTACATGATGATTTTATGTATGGGCCTATTAAAAGCGATTCCTGAAGATTTGTACGAAGCGTCAGCAATCGATGGTGCTAACTTTCTTGATAATTTCAAGAGAATCACATTCCCATTGATGATTAAGCCGCTTACACCGCTATTGATTGCAGCGTTTGCCTTTAATTTCAATAACTTTGTAATGATTCAACTATTGACGAACGGCGGCCCGAACATGATTGGCACTTCAGAGCCCGCGGGTTACACAGACTTACTCGTAAGCTACACCTACCGAATCGCATTCGAAGGCGGCGGCGGTCAAGACTTTGGTCTAGCAAGTGCTATCGCAACGCTTATCTTCCTATTGGTTGGTGCACTAGCGTTACTAAACCTTCGTTTCACTAAACTGACTCAAGATTAAGGAGCACGACAATGGCTATGGTACAAGGTAAAGGCCTTAAATACCGAGTGTGGGCAACGCATGCAGTGTTGTGGTGCTTCTTAGCGCTAATTATCTTCCCACTATTAATGATTATCGCTATCTCGTTCCGTGAAGGTAACTTCGCAACCGGTAGCTTGATTCCAGATAATCCATCTTTGGAACACTGGAAATTAGCTCTGGGTATGTCAGTGACCAACGCTGATGGTTCGGTAACGCCACCTCCATTCCCTGTACTTACTTGGTTGTGGAACTCGATAAAAGTAGCGGGTATTACGTCTATTTTGATTGTGGCGCTGTCTACTACATCGGCTTACGCATTTGCTCGTATGCGCTTCAAAGGTAAAGAAACTATTTTGAAAGCGATGATGGTTTTCCAAATGTTCCCAGCAGTATTGGCTTTGGTAGCGATTTACGCGCTGTTCGACAAACTTGGTCAATACATCCCGTTCCTAGGCTTAAACACGCACGGCGGTCTAATCTTCTCTTACCTAGGTGGTATCGCACTACACGTGTGGACGATTAAGGGTTATTTTGAGACGATTGATAATTCTTTGGAAGAGGCTGCAGCACTGGATGGTGCGACGCCGTGGCAAGCGTTCAGATTGGTTCTATTACCTCTGTCAGTGCCAATCCTAGCGGTTGTGTTTATTCTATCTTTCATTGGTGTTGTTGGTGAGGTACCTGTTGCTTCAATCCTATTATCGGATGTGAACTCTTACACGCTAGCAGTCGGCATGCAGCAGTACCTATATCCTCAGAACTATCTATGGGGCGACTTTGCGGCAGCGGCTGTACTATCAGCACTTCCGATTACGATCGTATTCTTACTTGCTCAACGTTGGTTAGTTGGCGGTTTGACGTCGGGTGGTGTAAAAGGATAAGCTGTACCCTATAAGAAAGACAAAGAGCGACCTTATAGGTCGCTCTGTATTGGCATTTTTATTACATCATTTGGTTTGGCCGCCGATCAGTAATAAAAATAACCCTCAGGTTACGCATAGCTGGCTACTAATCAGGTTCCTTACGCTATTAATGATTAGTGGTTTTTGTAACTCTAACCCAGGTATTTACTTGGGTTTTTTTATGCCTGCTACTTTTTACTTTTTGCTTTTTACTTTGTCCGGATGTTCGTTTTACCTGTCAGTTTTTGTGCTCATAGCTGCTTTAGCCATTAAAGTTTCGAGTCACTTCTCTCCCGAATCTCTCCTGCCTCATTCCTCTTACAGAAAGACATGAACGAGTCTCACAAATCAGACACTCAGTATAAAGGGCAGTTTCTCTATTGATATATTGCTAATATTTCAATGCGTGATACTTCAATGATTTGTATGCAACGATTAGCCTGATTGCACAGAAAATGTCTATAACGGCAGGCTACTGTTGATGCATCGCGAATAGCTATCACTCGTAGTTATTGGTTTGCTTGGAAGTATCTTTAGATTCAAAGATAAGGGGGAATCGGGTGTTGAGGTTAGAATTCTCTACTAGAAGGAGCACAGCCAAGATGCTGCAACAGCACATAGATGCTTTCTTGATCGAGTGCCACACGACGAAATAGATCCGCAAACGTCTGGTCACCACCAAAACAAGTTTGGATGTAGTGGTTAATTTCGTTGCTGTCGTAGCCTTCGACGTACAAAGTTCTAACCCATTGGTACTCAACCGCCTTTAAATTGTTGAGTGTAGATTCGCTAAGAGTGGGGCGTGTGACGCTCAAGAGTGGCTCCAGGAAATTCAAATACATCCATTATGATTGGCGGTATTTAAACAGAGCAAAATGACGACTTTATTACAGTCAAAATAAATCCGCGAACAAGTGCCGATTCATTTCAACCTTTGGCTGGGCATCACGCTCTCATAGGTCGTATTAGATCTACTGAGGCTTTGCTTGCAAAGATCGAGGGTATTAGATCAACCAATGCCAAGCAGGTGCTTGGCATTGTAATATGGTTTTGTAGCGTAGCGTGGTTGGTAAAGTTTACTTAAGGTACTTAACGTGTGCTTCCATCTCTTCACCGATCTGTTTTCGCATGTTCATTAGGCGAATAGCCGAATCTCTTAATTCGATGTCTTCTGGTGTTTCTGGCACCCACTCCGGCACCTTAGTCGGGTTACCATTTTCATCAACAGCGACCATAATAACGATACAGTGAGTCGTTAGGCGGTTGTTGAGTTCTTTAGGGTCGCTGGCTTGAACGTCGATAGCGATGTGCATAGAAGATGAACCGGTATAGATGACCTTCGCACTTACCTCTACAAGGTTGCCAACATGGATCGGAGCTACGAATCGAATCCCCCCTGCGTAAGCGGTAATACAATATTTACCACTCCACCCAGCAGAACAAGCGTAGGCTGCTAAATCGATCCACTTCATTGCTGCACCACCATGAACTTTACCACCAAAGTTCACATCCCCAGGTTCAGCTAAAAAACGCAGAGTAACGTCTCGTTTACCATCTGGTCGGTTATTGTTACTGCTCATCTATCTTCCTTCATTATTATTGTGCTGTATAACATGCTTGTTACTTGCTAATAACAATATACTTAAGATGACATAAATTAAAGCGGTGTTTCTCACGATTAAGACTATTTTTTCAAACGGGTGACGAACAGATGAATATTGATGTTTAAAGGCGGTAGAGGCGAGTGGCAAACGCGGATGAAGCAATATTGAGCAAGTGCATAGCCATATTGAGTAAGAACCAATAAATGTTGATCTGACAGCTAGAAAGGTCGATTGCAAAAAAAAAACACCTAGCGTAATGCTAGGTGTTTCTAAGCCGTTTGGTACTCATTGCGGTACCTTATTTTGTTTTAGCCAACTAACCGCTGTTTATCTGGTTTAGTTAAATTATCTTAGTCTTTTTACCACTAAAGTGGTAGTTAAAAATGTTTGTTATTCAGCTCATTTTTACTCTTGAATAAAGTATAGATCCTTCGCGTAGATATTTCCTTTCGGATTATTGTTAGGGAAGCCTTTGAGAGTATTTCGCACTAATCGGGTGTGATTGTAATGATATAAAGGCATAACTGCTGCAGATTCGTTAAGTAGCGATTCAGCCTGCTGGTATAAAGTAAAGCGTTTAGACTGATCTTCCGTTTTACTTGCTTGCTGTAAGAGCTCATCGTAATCGGAGTTGCAGTAGCCACTTTCGTTTGCCGTGTGACCACAAGTGAACGCCTCTAACAGTGCAGAAGGTTCTGGGTAGTCACCAAATGCCCATGAGCGTGCAACTTGATAGTCACCAGCGCCTTTTGCCGCAACATACGCTTTCCACTCCATGTTTTCCAATTCTACCTTCACACCCAGCGGCTTCCACATCGATGCAATCGCTATTGCTATCTTTTTGTGATTTTCACTGGTGTTATAAGTCAGTGTGAATTTGAGTGGGTTGCTCTCGTTGTATCCAGCGTCAGCAAGTAGTGTTTTGGCTTTTGTTAAACGCTGCGTGCTGTCTAAAGAATTGAATTCGGATAAAGGCGCTGTGTAGTCAGGAATATTATTCGGCGTCACGCTGTATGCTTCTGGCTCACCTTGGCCTGTAACTTTCTCGACTAGAATCTCACGATTGACGGCCATGCTCAGTGCTTGGCGTACTCTTACGTCATCAAAGGGTGCTTGACGTGTATTGAATGAATAAACGTAAGAGCCCAATAGAGCTTGCGCTTTGATTTGCTCAGGGCTTTCTTGGATTAATTTTTGGTAGTACTCAAGCTGGACACGATTGGTCATATCAATCTCACCAGCTTGGTAACGAATCAGCTCGGCATTTTGAGAAGATAGACCGAGATAGGTTACCTTATTGATGACTGTCGATGTGTCATCCCAATAGTTTGGGTTTCTCTCGACCTCAACGTATTCATTGGGTACCCATTTGCTCAAAGTGTAAGCACCGTTGGTCGCGATATTTTCTGCGCGAGTCCATTGGTCGCCTTTCTCTTGAACCAACTTAGCAGGCAGAGGGAAAAAGGTCTTGATGCTCATTAAACTCATAAAGTAGGGCGTAGGTTTTGAAAGTGAGATCTCAACCGTGTGCTCATCTAATGCTTTGATGCCAAGCTCAGAGGGAGCTTTGTCTCCTGATAGAATCTCGCTAGCGTTCACGATGTTAGCCGTCGAAAAAACAAAACCCGTGTTGTTACCTGTTTTAGGAGACACAGCTCGCTGCCAACCAAAGACAAAATCGGATGCTGTGACTGGCTCGCCATTCGACCACTTGAGATTCTCTTTCAACACAAACGTCACGGTTTTGCCGTCTTTGCTGATAGACCACTCTTTGGCTTGCCCTGGGATTATTTGCCCGTCACTGTTCTCAATCACGAAGCCTTCAAACATATCATTGACGATAATGTCACCGGGCATGCCTGAGTTTACGTAACTAGGATCTAGAGTGTTGGGCTCCGCGCCATTCCCACGCACAAAATGTTGTTCCTCAGCTAATAGTTCTTCAGCTAATGGCGTATCAGCAGGAACAGTGGCAGCAAAACTTGAAGTAGAGGACAAAGCAAGCAGGGACGATATGATCACTGGGATCCTTGGTTGAGTCATTGTAATTCCTTTTACAACTTAAACAGTACTTAATACATTAAACCTGAGTCGGTAACATGTTGCAACCACAATGAACGCGTATTAAAAGCATTTGAAAGGCTTGTGAATAAAACAACAGTGCCTACTTCGGAAGTAGGCACTGTAAGAAAAGTGAGTTTGAATATTTACCCTAATGTGAGCGTTGGGTAATGCGTTTAGCTTTGTTGAGGGAGAGGTGCCTCAAGCCTTGGTTTTCTTTTGATTTGAGCAAGGATGACACCGGAAATCACCATCACACCACCAATGATGTGGAACTGGTTAATCTCTTCGCCAAGCCATGTCGCGGCTAATACGATCGCAACAACCGGAAGCAAGTTCATGAACATCGCGCTTGAGTCAGCACCAATGGTGTCAATCGCTTTCACCCACATCCAAGGCGCTAAAATTGAAGCGGCAACCGCGGCGTAAGCTATCAATGGGATCGCTTGTTGCGGTGGTAAAAGCTGTTCGCTGGTAAGCCAAAGTGGCGTAAGCATCGCGACAGCAAACAGACCCTGAATGTAAATCACCACCCAGCTACTGATGGGCATTTTCCAGCGTTTCAATAACACACAGTAAGACGCATAAACAAAGGCCGCAATCAGCATATAACCATCGCCTTGAGTCAATTCTTGATGCATGAAGAACAAAGGGTCGCCTTTGCCTAACATCAGAGCTAAGCCTGACAGTGACAACACACCGCCAACAATACTTAAACTAGAAATGGACTTGTGCAACAAAGGAACGCTTAGAAACACGCTGATCAATGGGACTAAAGACGTGATCAAGGCCATGTTGGAAGCGGTTGTGGTTAAGCCTGCGTAGTAACCTAGAGATTGGTTCAACACCATGCCCAAAAAGCCGAGGAACGCTAATTTAGATAAGTTTGGCTTAATGACAGCCCACTGTTTCATGACTGGGCGAATACAGAAAGGCGTGAGAATTAACATCGCAAAAAACCAGCGGTAAAAACTCATCGCGCTAGGTTCTATGGTGCTTGCAGCAAGCTTGTTGACGATTGCATTGGCGCCCCAGATACAGACTGTAAAAAATGGTAAGAGATAATGCATGTGAATTCCGTCGCGAATGAGTTGATGCGGCTAGTTTGACAGGTCGTTATACTTACAAGTATCTTTAGAAAGACATCAGGCGCGATAGGAAGACAAGTTTGAAAAAACACTCCAGAAACCTTCACCCATCCTTATCAATTGATAAGGCACCATCCAACGTATTTATGAATTTTGAAGCGTTTCTTTCGAACACTGAAACCCGAGTTCATAGCCACTCATGGGGACAGGTTCAATTGATCAGTGGCGGTATATTAGAGATGGAAGCGGAAAGCACCCGATTTCTAGCGCCGCCACATTTAGCGATTTGGGTACCAGCTGGGGTGATGCATTGCAGTTATAACCGTAAGCCTTTGGACTACTGCTCGCTAAATATCGCCCCAGAACTCACGCAACATCTGCCAGATAAAACCAGCCTTATAAAGATCACGCCGATTGTGTCTTCTATCATCGATGACTTTCGCGAGCGTGGGATAAATGTTGCGGAAACAGAGCAAGATCAAAGGCTCGTTCAGGTACTGCTTGACCAACTTGCGCAGCGTGAGGTTGAACACCACTTCTTGCCTTCAACCGATAATAAGTACCTAGCACCAATATTGGCTTCTGTTGAAGAAAACCCAACCGATGAAGTGACGCTGAAAGATTGGGCTGAACGTGTCCACACCACGGAAAGAACCCTTTCTCGCCACTGCCAGACGGAGCTCGGAATGAGCTTTACAGAGTGGCGGCTACGAGTGCGCTACCTTTACTCAATGGACTTGTTGAGAAACGGCCAATCGGTTAAAGAGGTCGCTCTTACATTGGGTTACAACCAGGCAAGCCCATTTATCACTATGTTTAAACGTTACGCGAACCAAACGCCAGAACAGTATAAGAACCGTTTGTTGTAGCTCGATCTTATTCCCAAAAGAACGCATGTTTTCACTAGTTAGTGAGTAGATAGACCATAAGTGAATAAGTG
The DNA here is from genome assembly GCF_963872585.1 of Vibrio sp. 10N.222.47.A9. Lineage (NCBI taxonomy): Bacteria > Pseudomonadati > Pseudomonadota > Gammaproteobacteria > Vibrionales > Vibrionaceae > Vibrio > Vibrio sp. 10N.222.47.A9. Next base: position 219,076 of record NZ_CAWNBB010000104.1, read on the forward strand.
AATAAGTGAATAAGTGAATAAATGAATAAGTGAATACGTGCAGTAAGAGCTAATGGAATCGCCCCTAATAGCCCATATATTTCGCTCTGTTGTTCGGTGACATCCTCATAGTGTTGGTTTAATAGAGCGCTGTTGCTGCCGACCTTGAACAGTATGTACGTTTCTCCGTCGACCTCGAACCAATTGAACGTTCCATGCTGGTTATACGTGGTCATTGTTTTGTTTATCCTCATGAAATATACATCAGCAGCGCAAAACATGTAGACGTACATAAGCCAAAGAAAGAAAAGAAAAACCACGAGCCTAATACTGTTTTTTCTTTTCCTACCTCTTCATTGCCTTGCTGCCAACCAAGTTCACGAACCTGAGCCTTTGTAAGGTTTAAGTCTAGTCTTTCTATGTATCTGTTGAGTTCGTCATTGTGTACTGAGCTAATCATGTTCTATCTCCCCTAATCATTTGATTGGTATTTTAGGGGAGCTCAGTGTTTGGTTAAATTAGATATTTTGTAACAAGCGTTTAGATAAATAGAACATGATGAATGGCAAAAAGCCTCCGTGGTAGAGGCTTTGGTTAAAAGTGGTTTAGTTGATGGTTATCGCGATGTATTTGTTGTCAGTAATACACGACTTAATACCCAGTCAACTCCATATAGCCAGATCCAGAATGCGAACCTTTAATTATGATTGGCCCCTCCCAATAGGGAACCGACAGCGGCATTTTGGCATTTGGATTGAGTGCCGAGACGGTCAGTTCGATTTGTTGAGTTGGAATCGAAACTTGCCACTCTGTTGGGTAGTCACGCCCGTCGATTTTAGTTTGCTTGATGGCGGTTAAGCTGATGTCTTGCTGCTTAATCGTTATGCCGGAGCCATCTTGATTCATCAACCTCGCATGGGAATAACTGGCTTTGCCTGTTGTTGAGTTTCGAAGCTGAAATACCACCAAACTGGTTTCATCACTCAGCCTTAGCGCAAACCAATCCCAACCTTGTTGTGAGTCGAGTAAAAACTGAGAGCTCCACTCTCTGTCTATCCAACCTTTACCAGACACCTGATGCGTGATGCCATCAATGGTTACTTCGCCCGATACATTGATGAATGGTTGGCTGTAGTAATAGGAAGCCACTCTGCCATCGCTACTTTTAGTGCTGTAGCCTTGTTCGCCTTGCTTTTGATAAGGCGCGTTGTTGGTTAACTTAAGCGAGTATCCAAATTGACCCGAGTTAGCGACCAATGTAGCTGGGAACAGGTCATCGGTCGTCGACGTCCATTGCCAGTCATCAAGATAGACACGAAATGGTGAAGCGCTTACTCCTGCCAGTTCTGCTTGGTTACGTGACCATTTTTCATCGGCGTAGTGTTTGTCTCCGGTCGTGACGGCACTATGTGCCATGTAGATCTGCTGACTTTGCCACGCGGTTTTCTTATTACCATTGCCACTGTCCTGTGGTGCAGAGGCGAAGCGGAATTGTGTCCATTGCACGCCTAACGCATTGCCTTCTTCATCAATCAAGTTTGCGGTTAAATACCACCATTCATGACGAAAATTAGGGTGTGCTTGATGGTCGGCAGGGAAGGTGATGTCGATACCTTTTACTACCGGGGTGAATTGCTCAGTCTCTTTTTGTACTTCATTCTCGGTTTGTGCTCCAGTACCGAGTATCGAACCCATATTTTGAGCTGATGGTTGTGTGGACTCCTCGCATCCTAAAAAGAATAAGGGGGTAAGCGTGAGAACAAAAACGCTTATTGCTCGATTCATCACAACACCTCGCTTTGCAAACTGGATACCACGGGTTTACTGACCAAACGCCACAGTGGAATCAAGGTCGCAATCACCGCCACTAAAATGGTGATGGCTGCGATGCTGAGTGCATCACTCCAATTCCATACATAATTTAAACTCCAACCAAAGGCGCGCAGGGTAACGATGTCCGTCAACACATAACCGACCATAGCGCCGAGTGGTAAGGCGATAACCAGAGTGAAGGCGACCAGAACAACGATTTGCCCGACCACCATCGCCATTAATTTTTTCTGACTTACACCGAGCGCATACAGCCTTGCAATGGCGGCTTTGCGTGCATCGAGCAACATGAAACAGGCGCAGAACAACCCAATCACCGCCACCATTAATGTGACGCCATTAAGCGCCCGAGTGATGGCAAAGGTTTGTGAGAAGATATCTAAAGCGAGGGATTTGATCTGCGCTTGATCGTAGAGCTGGCTTGGATGCAAATTCAGTTGTTGGCGAAGTTGCTCGTATACCACTTGTGGGTCGCCAGACACTTTAATACCTAGGCTGGTAGGCAAATCCGTAAAGCCGCTTTCGAGCCATAAATTAGGTGCAAGTAACACTTCGCCATTCGGTGAGCCGTAATCGTGGAAAATCGCCCCGACGATGAGTGTTTTGTCTTGGACCGCGTCGAGCTTGAGTTGGCTTCCAAGGGACAAGCCGAGCTTCACTGCCGTAGGTTCGCTGATCGCCACGAATTCGCCTTGGTAAAAGCGCGTCCAGAAATCATCAAGGTGGGATTGGAATACCATGGTTTGCTCAAGTGTGTCTTTGTCTTTGGTGCCGAGCAAAGTAGGTAAGCCCTGCAAGTTATCGTCGACATAATATTGCTTATAAACGGTTTCAACATTTTCAAACTGCTCTAACGCACGTTCCATATTCGCGATTTCACCTTGGGCAGGGCTAACGTAAATGTCTGCGTGTAAGCGCTGTTCAAGCCATTGCTTTAACGTGGATTCAAAGCTGCCGACTAAGGTATTCATTCCGATATTGGCGGTGACGGCGAGAAGCAACGCCATCATGGCAAGGGAGAGAGGGGAGATAAGTTCACGCAGCTCAGCGAACAGATATTGTATTAACCCCGATTGGGTGCGTTTTTCGCTCCAGTTCGCTAGCACGCTGAGTGTTTTGGGCAAATACAAAGGAATCGACACCACTAACACACCGAGCCATGCCATGGTGAAGCGATGATGTTCGCTTAGCCATAACCCTGCTAACGCGACAATGGTTAATACTGCCCCGATAACAAACAGCTGATTTTCGTTAGACGTTTCCGGCGCTTGATAGAAACCGCCATGGGAAGAGAGGGGTTGTCGCACTCGCTGTTTAAAGTGCTGCCAACACGCGACAAGCGTTGCGGCCAGCGTGAGTAGCAGTGCCTGCACTAACCATTGCCACTGCCATGTGCCGGGAAGCAGTGTTGCACCATAAAGTTGTTCAAGCGTTATCGCGACGGTTGGGTGTAGCCAATGGCTGAGTTGAATGCCGAGAATGAAACCAAGCGACGCGCCCAATGTGACTAAAACAGTCAGCTCGACTAACAGAGCTGAAAATACGATGCTTGGCGCAATCCCAGCTTGTTGAATTTGTACCAACAGCCGATTACGTTTCAGCAAACTGTACTTCACACCGTTGTAAGCGATGAACAGGCCAACTAAAAACGCCAACAAACTCATGGCGGTGAGATTGAGGTGAAAGCTATCGGTAATTGAACCGAGATCCGTGCTTTGGTTGTTGGATATCCATTGCCCTTGCTCGCCAATAAGGCTTTGCCATTTATCCTGAGCATTGCTGTTAGTGTCGCTCTTAGTGTCAAAAATAGCGATGTAGCTCAGTTGCCCTTGCTTGTTAAGCAGTTGCTGAGCGAACCCAATATCCATCAACATTCGGCTACCCAGTTGCCATTCATCTGGCAGTACCACAACCTTGGTGAGTACTTCATCCAAAGTGAGCGTGTCCACTTCGTCCAAACTCTGGTGCTGAGATTGGCTCATCATCACAATGGGTTCACCCGCTAAGAGTTGCGGCAAAGGTAAGGCATTGTCGAACAGGGAAATGTTTGGCTCTTTGGCTTGAGTATTGCTTTTTTCGTCGATGCGAGCGTGGCGAGCTCTTGAAGTGAGGGCGGCGATTAGCTCACTGCCTTGAACTGACCAGCGTCGGCCTTGTTCGTCTCTTACTCGCCCTTCAATTACAGGTAGCGCAGCGCTTAATCCACTTTGTCTTAAGCTGAAGTAGAGCGATTCCGGCAAATAGTTTTGCCCTGCTGGTGGAATGATCAGGTTCTGCGCTTGAGCGCTAAGTTGCTCGGTCGATTCTGCATAACTGCGCTTGGCATTGAGGTTGATCGCTTGCACCGCGACAAACAAGGTGACCGCAAGCACAATACCGATCAGAATCGCTGCGGCTTGCAATGGTGATTGACGATAGTGCGCCGCAAATAGATTCAGAGTCAGTTTGGTATGGGTGAGCTGACTCTGTGCGAAGCCAGTTTGCTTCATTGGATTACTCACAACGCTGCTGCTCTTGGGGTTAGATCTGCGTTCCTTAAACAACCATCATCTAACACCAATTTTGTCTGCATAAAGCTGGCACATTCTGGGCTGTGCGTAACCAAAAACACCGCAGTGTTGCCTTGTGTAGTGATTTCACTCAACAGCTTCATAACCTCAATGCCTGCTTTGTGGTCGAGGTTGCCTGTGGGTTCATCGGCAAGCAGTAGTTTGGGTTTATGGGCAAGCGCACGCGCTATTGCCACCCGTTGTTGCTGACCGCCAGAGAGTGCGGATACGTGTCTTTCGAGTAGCTCACTGATGCCCAATGCATCAACTAAATAATCGCACCAGTCGCTCCATTTCTGTTGATTTAAATGAAGAGGGAAGGCGATGTTTTGTTTTACGTTGAGTGGCGTTAACAAGTTGAACTGCTGAAAGATAACGCCTAGTTTTTGATGGCGGAATCGGCTCCACTGTGGATCTTTCCAATCTGATGTGTTCTCGCCATCGAGCCACAATTCTCCACCAGATAGTTCGCCACCGGATAGAGGTTCAAACCCCGCAATGATATTCAGCAGAGTACTTTTCCCACTGCCACTCGCCCCTGTCAAAGCCACGCTTGCCCCTGTTGCCAAAGCGAAGTCGACATTTTCCAACACGCTATGAGTGTCTTTACCATCAACAAAGCTTTTGCTGGCATGTGTGAGTGTGACAATTGGGCTTTCCATTTCCTTTCCTTATAACCAAAACTTACCATCAAAAGGTGTCGTTACTTGTGGCAATTACCGAAGCGACAAGCTCTATAAAACTGTAGACAAAAATCTCAAACAATAGAGCGATTTATATCGAATTATTAATAACTTGTACTGCGAAAAGAGGGAAATAGATCAGTGTGAGATGGAATAAGGGGGTTAGTAAGAGTTTTGAGCCGCTAATGAGGATTTTGGATTTTTCGTCAGACGGTTGGTGACCACGTTTATGAGCAAAAAATCATAGCTTAACGTGTTAAAGGTTTTCTTTAAGAAAGTGGGGTGAGTTGGTGTTGTTTCCTAGCTTGTTTTGTCCCAAAATGAGTTTAGCTAGCTCACTACGAAAGTTGTTTCAACCTTCATTTGACCAAGTTTTTGTAATGTGGTTTGCTAATCAAATCTACATTAGATATTGGGCTTAAGGTAATAAATGAGTAACTTAGCAAAACAAATTACTGACGTGTTTGAGAACTGCTCTCTTGCGCCAATTGTCCTTTTGGATGGTGCTTGGGGAGTTGGCAAAACTCATTTTATAACTCATGAATACAGCACGCACTCAGATCAAGATTGCTTACTAATATCGGTGCTAGGTATCCAATCGTTACAGCAGTTTCACGAGAAGCTAATAGGAAGATACTTGTCTTTAGCTAGCGAGTCTGAATCAGACACAGCAGCAAAAACAGTGAGCATATTTTCAAAAGCTGTTAGTGCACTTGGTGATGTTACAAAATCCAGTCAATTGATTGAGTCAGTATCTGGCTTAGTGAAACAATCCATAATTTCAAAAATTAACGATGTGACAATTATCGTTGATGATCTGGAACGTATTGAAGACGGTTCTCTAGCGTCCCTTATACTTGGGGACCTATATGATATGTGCAGTTCCGAAAGCAGCATTAAAGCAATAGTGGTTATGAATGATTCGAAGTCATTAGTCAGTAAATCTCTTATTGAAAAGGTAATTTGCTGGAAATTTAAGTATGAGATCTCTAGTGAAAATGCATTCGATATCGCTTTTGGAACTTTAGATGTTTCCCCTGACATTCAACGTTTTATGATTAAACGATTAGATGAGATACAGCCTTTGAACTTACGAGTACTTATTAGGCTATGTGACAGGATGAAACAGGTATCTAGAATGCTAGACACTATGGAGGATGAAATTGATGTCGAGCGTTCTAAGCAAACGCTTTTCCATACAATGCTATACCTCTCTTTTTTGCATCATCAACAAGATCAAGGTTTGGATGAAATAGTTAAACAAATCAATATTATATGCATGAATAATGAACAAGATGAACGCCATCCATTTTATAAGCAATACATATTTCATAATGAAAGCACTTCATTTATTGAGTTTACACTTGGCTGTTTATCGAGACCATTGCAAGATACTGACCTACATAATCTTCACCCAAAAACCAATGAATTATCAGATTTCATTCATGCGAAAGGGTTAAGTCGGTATTCTGATGAAGAGCTTGAAGTAAAAATATCAGCTTTAATTGATTATGTATCGAATGAAACTAACCCATCGCTGAGCTTATGGTATAGCGCTGTTAATTTCCTTGCCTATTTATACTCATTAGGTGCATCTAACGACCAACGATTGTCTAATATCGTCAACATGGCTCAAGAAAGGCTTGAGTACATAACACCATCAGAAGAACGACATTTTCACACTTTTTCTTGTAATTCTGGTTTACCAAAAAATATCGATGAGTTGAGATCATATTTCAAGGAAAAAGAGAGTAAAGATAATCATACTCAACTTATCGAAGAGATAGTTACATCAAAATGGATCGACGTTGACAGAAAAGCATATACGCATGCAACTAATCGTCAGGAGCCACTGACTTTAAAGGCGGATGATTGGCTTGATGCTATTGGCAAATGGGATCATCATGACCTAGAGCTATTTTGGGATTTCTGTATGGAGGTTCATCGAGTCAGTAGCCTCGACCACTTTTTTGGCAAAGACAATAGAGAGCAATTACCAATTCTACTGAAGTCACAGTTAGATTCGATGACTCCGTGCTTACGGAAGGGATTACTTACAAGAATTTATAATTTGTTGTCCGCAAGTTAAGATTTCTTAGGCTGTGTGGACTTTGATTGGTAGCTTGAATATTTTGAGTTAAAAAAGGTTATTCGAGACATTGCCCCTATTGAAGATCGTAACAAGCTTTTGTCCAATTATGAGTTAGCCTTTGTGGCTCATTCACCAATATTAACCGTTTTACTCAGTACAGATGTGGTGTTGGAAGATGGGAACGACAACGACCTAACCACGCTCTAAGCGTCGTTAAGTCGCTATTAGTTGAGGTCAGGGATTAATTGAGTGCTTCAATCAGAGTGATTTCGCGTTTGATCTGTTTGCTCTCTTGCTCAGTCGCCTGCGCCAGTTTCTTTTCGCGTGTGGTTATGGCTGTTTGTTTGGCTTCGTCAGATTTGAACATCAGTTCTTTTACGTTGATAGAAGCGATGTTTGTGTAGCGGCCATCGTCACTGGTCGGGATTGATATGGTTTCATCATTAATCAATGACTTCACTATCTCTCGTTGTTCATTGTAACGGCTCTCTAAACCAGAAAGTGCCCATCGCTGCTGAGTTTTACCTTCATACTGACCGTTCTTTTCTTCTTTGAGATACTTGATGGTCATATTACGGATTGTGCCTGCTTCTTCTCCATACTCTGCTTCCGTATCAAAGAGTACAGGGAACGATTCACCTTCTAGCACGCCGCCTTTCTTGGTTAGATGACCCATTCGATAGCTATTCATACCAAGACGGATTTCTGTTTGATCAGTAACCGGTGTGCCATCTGCAAACGCGAGGTTGGTGATGCGTGTACCTGCAGGCTGAGTGAGGTCGATGGTATAAGTCACGCCCGCGAAGAAGTCATTGGTTGAGTATTTTGATGCTCTGCGTTCAGGGTTAAAGCTGTAGGTTACATCACCGGGTTGCACTGAGTTGAAGTAGCCCGCAGACCATTCCATGTAGGTTCTTAGCTCTTTGCCTGTCATCTGGTAGACAGTGATTTCGCCACCTGCGTATTGGTAGTTGTACGCGATGTCTTTGGCTTTGATTGGGCCAACATCGAGCTCTGCATTGTCGTTGTCTATTTGAAGTGCGATGACATTGGCTTTGGGTGCATAGAAGAAGCTCGCTTCTTGGTATAGCGCACTGATGCCTGTGTCTTGAACGTGGACTTGAGGGATGCCGCGGATTTCGTTTTCTGGGACTAAATCAACGCCGGTAAGCTGAGCGACAGGTCGATTCGCCATTTCTCTGAGTTGTTTGTGATAAGGCTGGTATAACTCGTCCATATTTTCATCAGAGTCGATACCTTTAATTTTATAGGTGAAACTGTCTTTGTTGACGAGAGTGAATGTGCCATCGCGTTCTTCAAATTGAAGATCAATACGAGATAAGGCGCGGCCATATTTGTCGGGTTCAGTAATGATAACGCCATTCACAACGGCTTTATCAATGCGAGTGTGCATGTGACCAGCGACGATGGCATCAAGCTCTGGGTTTGCATTGGCAATGTCGGTGACACCGGTGTCAGCAATGTCATTCTCGTTTTCAATCCCCATATGGGCAACCAATACGATGGCATCCACTTGATCATCAATCTCTTTGACGATTTTTTTCACTTCCAAGGTTGGGTTAGTGAAAGTGACGCCTTCTAAACGGTTGGTGCCTTGCGCAAAGACCTCCGTCATTGGGGTATCCATTCCGATCACGCCGATCTTAATGCCACCGCGTTCTAGAATGGTGTAACCCGGTAAGAATGGATTTCCGTTTTTGTTCTTGATGTTGCCGCCGAGAGACTGCCCTTTAAATTGGGTAACGGCTCTGTTGAGCGTTTTAAGGCCAAAGTCGAATTCGTGGTTACCTAAAACCCATACATCGTATTTCATGTGATTAAAGCCAAGCATCATTGGATCAACAGGCTCGTCTTTGAAGGTTTCTACGAAGTTGCCTTGGATGGTGTCGCCAGCATCGACAAGGATAATGTTAGATTGCTCTTTGCGGATCTCACCAACTTTGGTCGCGATTTGACTCAAACTACCACGAGTATTGAGTTTATCTGCCGCGTAATCCCACGCCATAAAATGACCATGAATATCTGAAGTACCCAGTATCGTGACATCGTGTATGTCGCCATCAGCTGCAAAGGTGGGAAAGGCTAGAGAGAGTAGGATGGCGCTTGATAGTATGTGTCTTTTCATCAGTATGTTCGCATCGTGGTTTTAAGTATGACGCTACCATATAGAATCGAGATTACCTTATGGGTGATCAGTGTCATATTTATAGTGATATAACTTGCTGATGTTTCAAATAAATGTGATTCATGACCATCTCGTAACCACTTAAGTTATGGAGAAACGCATTACAACTCTTTACTGCGTTCTCAATACTCAATTCCTTGAATCAAACTTTCTCAGTGAATCAATTTTCGTAAGTACTTCTGTCTTTGTTCAAGGTGATTGGGTTGTCCTGCCATTTCCAATGCTTCTTAGCGCGGTCTTAATATTTCTATTATTAACTATGTCTTTAATTTATTGTTATGTTATAACATAACAATAAATGCTATTTTTGGATGTTCGGTGGGAAATTGAATAAACCTGTATTGTCTGTGCGCGGGCTCTGCGCTAATGGCTTGGCTAACTGGAGAGCCGTCTCCGACGTGACATTTGATGTGAACGACGGTGAATGCGTTGCCATCATTGGGCCTAATGGAAGTGGAAAGTCCAGTTTGCTGAAAGGCATTACAGGCGAATACAAAACCGTCGCGGGTGAGTTGATGTTGTCTGGCATTGCACTTGGAAGCCTTGAGCGGCAGCAGATAGCCAAGCAAGTCGCGGTGGTTACTCAGCATGAGCATGTTGATCCTCGTTTGAGCGTTGCTGAGTATGTTGGCTTAGGCCGCACTCCTCATACGTTTTGTTGTAGTGCAAAAGAGCACAAACGAGCGGTTCAGCAGGCGATGCAAGATGTTGGTCTTGTTCACAAAAGCCAGCGGTGCTTTGGTGAGCTATCCGGTGGTGAACAGCAACGTGCAAGTATTGCTCGCGCCTTCGCACAAGAGCCGAGGCTTTTACTCTTAGATGAGCCTACAAACCACCTTGATCCTCTCGCTCGTCTTGAACTTCTGAGCCTAATTAAACAACGTGGCATTGCGTCTGTCGTGGTGCTGCACGATTTACCTTTGGTAGCGCCATTCGCCGACAAAGTCTTGTTGATGTCACACCAAAAGATGGTGGCGTTCTCAGCCCCAGATACCGTGATGCAAGACCGATACATGATCCCTGTTTTTGGATTGCGCGTTCTCACGTTCAATCATCCTAATCTATGCAGCACCATCCATCATTTTGAAGCTGCATCAACTTACTCAACTCACTTAACTCACTCAACTCACTCTAATCACTCTTTAATAGGAGCAGTCCAATGAAGTGGCCTGTAATTTCCAGTCTTTTGTTTCTTTTACCTTTCTCTTTTGCGCATGCGACAAGCACTCAATACCCAGTGACGGTTGATAACTGTGGGAGCCCACTGACCATTGAAAAGCGGCCCTCGCGTGTGGTTGTACACGACATCAATATGACCGAGATGGCGTTTGCTCTTGGTCTTCAAAAGGAGATGGTGGGCGTTACGGGCATTACTGGGTGGTACAAGATGTCGAGTTCGTTTGAAGAACGTTTAGGTGACATTCCTGAGCTCGCACCTAAGTATCCTTCATTAGAAACATTGATTGCTGCTGATGCTGACTTCTTTTTCGCTGGCTGGAATTATGGAATGAAAGTGGGCGGTGAAGTGACGCCTCAAACACTGAAGCCATACGGGATTGATACCTTGGTACTTTCTGAAAGCTGTATTCATACCCAGAGTCAAAAGGAAGGCGCGACAATGGATCTGCTTTATGGCGACATGCAAAAGCTAGGCGTTATTTTCGACAAGCAAGCAGAAGCCGAGGCTTTGGTAAACAGCTGGAAAGAGAGAGTTGAAAAAGTAGCAGAAAAGCAGAAAGCATCAGGTAAGTCGAGTCCAAAAGTGTTCTTGTTTGATTCGGGTGAAGATAAGCCTTTCACCGCCGGTAAGTACGGAATGCCAAACGCAATGATTGAAGCTGCTGGTGGCCAAAATATCACTGGCAACATGGAAGCAAGCTGGGCAAGAACATCTTGGGAGAATGTCGCTCGTGAAAACCCAGATGTGATTATTCTTCTGGATTACCAATCGGCAAGTGGTGCCGATTCGTTGCAACGTTTCCTAGAAGCCCATCCGTTGATGAAATACACCAATGCGGTCACTTCTGGTCGTTATGTCAAACTGCGTTATGAGCAACTCACTCCTGGGCCTGACAATATCGATGCTATTGAGAAACTTGCAGAGGCGTTCGTTTCTGAGTGATCGGGAAGGTTGTTATATGAAAGCTTGTTATTGATAAGAGTAGTAGTCCTTTGATTTTATTTGATAAATATCGAGCAGCATGGCTAACAGGTATCACTGCCATGCTGCTCGCCTTCATGATGAGTTTACAATTTGGCTCAGTCCCTTTGTCTTTTAAGGAAGTGATTGTAGGGCTGAGCTCTTTCACTGATCCAACGCCGGATATGACCAGTCGAATACTGATCGATCTAAGGTTACCTAGAGCATTGTTAGCGGTTATCGCGGGTGCAGGGCTGGCGATGGTTGGAGCGTTGCTTCAAACCTCGACACGAAATGATCTGGCGGATCCGTTTCTGTTTGGCTTGTCATCTGGCGCGTCTGCTGGTGCGGTGTTGGTGATCACCAAAGTGGGAGACGCTCTGGGTGTTTGGTCACTGCCACTGGCTGCATTCTCGGGTGGTATTGTGTCGGCGACCGCTGTTCTGATTCTGTTTTCGATGCAGAAGAAAAAGGGCAATGACAACTTGATCTTGTGTGGTTTGGCGATCTCATTTCTATTCGGCGCCATCACGAGTTTTTTGATCTATTCAGGCGACCAGAGAGCGGCGAGTTCGATTTTGTTCTGGACGATGGGAGGCTTAGGGCTCGCACGTTGGGATAATTTGATTTTTGCCTTGGCGGGCGTGTTATGTCTGATTGCGTTAATTTTCAAGCGTTACCGGGAGCTCGATACTTTGTTGGTGAGTGAACAGACGACAAGCTCACTGGGGATCAACGTACACCGCCTACAAAGCGAGATTTTTCTCTGTTGTGCGTTTTGCACAGCGTCGATTGTATCGATGACCGGAGTGGTCGGCTTTATTGGCTTGATGGTACCCCACTTAGTACGACCATTTTCAGGTGTCACTCACAAGCGAGCTCTGCCTTTGGTTGCCTTATGGGGCGCGGTTCTTTTACTGTTTGGGGATGTGATTAGCCGAACCATATTAGCGCCACAAGAACTGCCAGTAGGTATTGTGACAGCAGCGCTTGGCGGGTTATTCGTTCTGTATCTTGTTTGGCGTAAATAGTGTGTGCTCAATTCCACCAAACTACACAGGCAGTAAGACGATCTTGCCCTCTAGGCGTGTGGTTTTCGATTCAATGAGATCAATCGCGGTTTGCACTTCATCGAATGGCAGATAGCGGTCAACGTCGAGCTGAATATCGTTTGTGATGAAGTGATCTAGCATAGTCGTGAACTTTTCACGGCGAACATCTTTACCTTCCGCTTCTTCCCAATAACGTAAGAAGAAGGTGCTGAAATCGATGTGTTGGCTTTTCGCGTACTCAAAGAAGCGTGGCTCGTAAAAATCCAACGACAGCGTCCCATAGTTGATAAAGCGCCCGTTGTTGCCAAGGGTGTGGATAAGATCGGTTCCGGGTGAGCCGCCAATCGCATCAAAGGCAACGGTTGGCATAGGCAAGTCTAACGCCTTAATTTGAGAAACTAGATCAGCGTTCGCATCTAATATCCAGTTGGTGGTAGTTGGGTATCGTTTCGGTTGTGATGTAACGATAATGATTTTGAAGCCGAGTGATACTGATAATTGCGAAAAGATCTTACCTATGGCTGAACTGCCAGCGTTGATGATCAACACATCTTCTTGGTTCAGCTTGGTTACCTCTGTCGTTAGCACCCATGCGGTTAGCGCATTAATGTACAACTGACAGGCGTAACCATTTTCTAGATGCTGAGGAATTTGGAACAGATCATCTGGTGATACATCGACATAGTTCTGCCATGTTCCACTGGTTGCCACAAGCACACGCTGGTTTACTGCAAACTCAGCATTGCTGGATTTTATAACCCTTCCTACCGCTTCAAATCCCGGTACTCTCGGCGGCTGGTGGCTATGTTTGTATTGGCCCACACCATAAATCGACAACAGATCACTAGGGTTGATGTTAGTGGCTTCAATGTGTACGCGAACTTTATCTTTGTCTAGTGCCCCTAAAGCGACATGTTCTAACTTGAGAGATTCTTTTGGCTGACCGAAACGGAACTGGCTAATTCGGGTATTTTGCTTAGTGTCAGTCATAGTTCGGATACCTTTATGGGTTATGAGTACTGCATTGATTTTAAGTGTAGCGTGTTCATAAACAATCTTGGGTCGGTAATATTGCTCAACATCGATGTTGTTGGCAATCGATTGTTCAAATTGAAATTAGTTAACCAAAAGTTGACCAACACCTATCTACAATGATTCCTAGTTTAATAACTAGGAGTTAATAAAGATGAACGTGCCTGAAGTAATGTCTAAGTGGAAAACATTGCTGGCTCTGACCATGGCCTTGTTTGCTCTTAAGTTTGATCTACTTCTGATTTGGGGGCTATTTTGCTGGTTTTGGGGATGGGAAAATCTTCGCGCAAAAGAAGCCTTCTTTGTTGAACGTATTGAGCTAAAAGAACATCCAGTTTTGTTTACCTTAATCATCATCAGTTGGTTTGTGATGGGAGGGGTATATTTCTATATGGACAATAGAGTCTTTGAGTTTTTTAGCTCTTTGTAGCAAAGCAAAATTTAATAATTAGGATACGTTATGAAAATCTATTTAATTAAAGCGTCTGCTGGCAGCGATTACTCAAAATACAAAGCCTCTACGGGGGGACCTCCACAAAACATCTTTGCCGCCGCTGCTGCGACACCAAAGTGGTACAAGTTAGATATGGTTGATGAGACCATAGGTGAAAAAGCCGACCTTTATAATGATGCTGATTTGGTGGTGATATTTATGTCGACTCCAGATGCTTATCGGGCTTACGAGCTAGCTTCTAAATATAAGAAAAAAGGCAAAACAGTCATACTCGGGGGGTTACATACTCAGTTTAACCCTTCAGAAGCGGCAGTATATGCGGATTGTTTGGCGATGGGAGAAGTTGAGAACTACTGGGTTCAGTTACTACGTGACGCAGAGTTTGGTTCGCTACAGCCTATTTATGAAAGCTCCGAGCCTGTCGATCTCAGTATGCTCAATCCATACCCAACAAATATCATCAATCCTGAAGCGTACAATTATACATGGTCAGTAGTTGTGACAAGAGGTTGCCCATTTAAATGTAACTTCTGTTTAGTGCCAAGGTTCTTTGATAAGTTCCAGAAAAGGCCAATCGAAAATATCGTCAGCGAGTTAGCGGATCTCAAGACATTAGGTATTGAGTGGGTTGAGTTACACTCCGACAATCTCACTCATGACCGTGAATATGCTTTGGCACTATTTAAAGCCATTGAGCCGCTTAACATGAGCTTCTATGGGGAAACGACAGTCTTGATTGCTCGTGACACCGAATTGCTTAGTGCTGCGGTGAAGTCAGGGTTCAAAGCTGTATTATTAGGCATAGAAACGCCATCTGAAGAGGCTTTAAAGGCTCAGAAAAAAGGCTTTGTGAAACCATCTAAAATGAAAGAGTACATCGCTGAGATAAGATCTCATGGTATTGAAGTATGGGGAGATTTTTTGTTCGGTTTTGATGAACATGACACTTCTATCTTCAAACAAACGCAGAAGTTCGTCGAAGATATCAAGGTTGATAAGGTGATCCCACACTACATGATTCCGTTTCCCGGTTCGGAGTCTTTTAATCAGCTAGAGCGTGAAGGGCGACTTCTTACTAAAGATTGGTCCAAGTACGATGGGAGCCATCCTGTTTATCAGCCCAGTCGTATGAGCGTTGAAGAGCTAGAGGAAGGCTTGTATTGGATTTGGAGAAAGAATGCGAGCTTGAAAGAACGAGTTTTTGCATGGTTCAATTAAAATTTGTTCTGGATACATGGAATGAAAATCGCGAAGGTTCATAAATAAGTTTTACTATTCGGAATCCCTGACTGAGTCAGTACACTTTAAAGGCTCCATGTGGAGCCTTTGCATCAAGTTTTTGACGTAGCGTTGAAACCCCGCGATCAAAAGCCATAGCTTTGTTTGATTGGATCGCAGACTAGTTTATATTTAGCGTCTGCAGCTTCTTTCCCAGCAAATTCTAACATCGCTTCTGAATAACCCATTGCAGTGCCGAACTCTTCCATTATATAAGGATCTTCTTTGACACTCATTGTGCGATTTTTCGATAGCTCGACAATAAACTTAGCGTAATCTTGGTCTTTATCTAAGCCTGCCGCCCAACCAAAACAGTGAGCCGCATCTTGCTTAGGGAATTCGTTAAAATCTTCATCATTCACTTCGGCTAAAGCAGCACCCGAAACAAGTGCTGTAAGTAGTGACATGCTAGTAATTAATTTTTTCATATTGCTTATCTCGAATATTGAATATGAAGCTATCTTATTGCGAGCGCTATGAAATAAATGTGAACATATTTGTTATTATTTTCAAGTCATGTGACTTTTGATGTAACTGTTTTAATCGTTTACGAGCATAACATCGATTTCAAATGCAGCGTGTTCATAAACAATCTTGGATCGGTAATATTGCTCAACATGGCTGGTGTTGGTAAACAGTCATCATCAACGTAGTCGACATAGTCTGCCGCCGAATCAAAGATCAAAATATCCAAAGCCAAACGATCCAAGCCATATCGGCCTCGGTGGATCATATCCGCTGAAAAAACCAATAAGTCACCGGCGGCTAATGGTATCTGCTTACCACCAGAGATGTCATCGCTGCTCACTTTGCCGTTTTCTTCTTGGCGAACATTGTACTCTTCTTCGTTGTCCCAACGCTTGTGTGTGCCAGGGATAAGTTCCATACCTGGCTCATCAAAAAGGGGCACTCGCAGATGCAATACCTGGGTTTCCATGATGACTTTCATTTGGTCATCAACGTCGTAGTCGTATTGACAGTCACGATGCCAGAAGTCTTTTTGTTGCGGATTTACCGGGTTGAAGAACAGCTGTGTATTCATGAATGCTGGTTTGTTTGGAATTACCGCATCAACCACATCCATCACTTGTTTTGAGCTGATGAAGTCAAAAAGCACACTTCGATCGTCGGCAGGCAAATACTCGCTTCCCGTAATTAAAGACGAGTTAAATGCTTCTTCTTTATAGAATTCTTCGTTGTCTGCTTTCCATGATTCATGGAATTTCAGCACGACTTTTCTAAGCGATGCAATTTGAGCTTCATCGAAATAATTTCTGATAACAAAGTAACCATGTTCGTCGTAACGGTCACTTAATTGTTGGCTGTTTTCTACCACTGATTACCTTCGTTCATTCTTTGCTGTGCAATAACCACAGGCTTCTTGGGCGCATAATGCCAGACAGTCGTCATTCAACCAAGCAACGAGTGCAGAAGCCTGTAGATTCCGTGATGCTATGGAGCCATGTGTGGGCGAGTTTTACATGCCTATTCAGATCATGGACTCATGCGACAAGAATCTCTGCATATGTGATCTATCCCTTATTTTATAAAATACAAAGATTCATATAGTGAATGTTTCTTTGGTTTGTATGATTATTAACCATGTTGTGATTTGGTTTGCGTATGGAAGATAGAAAATCATGGATGGTTTTTCGCTGGATATGAGAACACTTAATTTTATTATTATTTTGTTCTCTTTCATTTACTGTATTGGCTTATTGTTATTTCAATTCACTCAACAGCCAATTAAAGGGCTTTCAATCTTTTCCATTTCAATATTTGTTATCGGAACTGGGCCGTTGATGTTGAGCCTAAGAGGGGAGTTCCCTGATTGGGTCACCGTTATTGGTGCCAATATGGTCATTGCGCTTGGTTTTCATCTCGCCTTGTATAGCTTATGTCTGTTTCGAGAATACTCTCTCAAATGCACCTACCTCAGTAGTCTAATGATGTTGGCTCTTTTGCCATGTTTTATTTACTTCACGTTCTATGAGCCTTCCATAAAGGCTCGAATTATCCTCATTAGTTTATATCTGGCTTTTGTGACTCTTTGCACTGCCTTTGCGGTATTAAAGGGCCTGCGTGATGACTTGACTCTAGGTATTCGGATGATGGCCTTGTCATTTACGATATATGGTGGGTTTATGGTTTTCCGAGTAATGGTGACGCTATTTTCGGCTGAGCTGCAGGATTTCATGGCGGCCACGCTCATTCATCAACTTGCCTTTTTAGTGAGCATCGTTCTTATTGTGTCGATGAGCTTTACAATGCTTTGGCTGATTAATGCAAGGTTGCTTAGTTCTATTCACGAGCTGTCCTACAGCGATCCTCTAACGGTACTGGGAAACCGCAGAGCATTAGATGAGATAGTTCCAGTTATCATGAAGCAGGCGGAGACTGCGCCTGTCAGTGCCATTATGATGGATATTGATAACTTTAAGTCGATCAATGACCAACACGGACACATTGTGGGTGACCTCGTGATCAAGTCTTTTGCTGAAATGGTTCAAAGTGCGATAAAAACATCACCCAAAGCCAGTGCGTTTCGTTTTGGCGGAGACGAGATAATGATTTTATTGCCCAATGTTAATTTCCTACAAGCACAGGCTATTGCTTGTAAGCTGCGATTGTCTATTTCAGAGATCTCAGCCGTGCAAGAACATGAGATGTTTCTGACATCGAGTTTTGGTGTTGCTCAGCTTCACCCGCATGAGAGTTGGAATGGGTTTATTAGCCGAGCCGACAAAGCGTTATATCAAGCGAAAACAAACGGTCGCAATATGACTTCAATTTGTCCTAGTCATATTAACCAACTCGTCATTGCTTGATGATGACAGATCTCTAAGCGTTAGTTTGATGCGGGCACTAGTTTGATGCGGTCCACTGTTTTGACACGGCCATTATATTGTTGGCTGTGGCGCTGAGTCTGTTTTTTGGCTTTGCGTTAACTTCTGAGGAGGAGTGGCTTCAGATTCTTCTGCAGACGTAAAATGCTTATCTGTTAGCGTCACGGTCATTGCTTCATGTTTCACCGTTATGGTTGCCGTTTCTGACTTGGCTTGGTTTGTAGTTACGGGTTCAGCGAATGCCATCATTGAGGTTGTAAAAATGATTGTTGCTAGTGCGATTTGAGCGAGTGTTTTCATTGGGCTGTATCCTATTGGGTAAGAGGGAATTACTAATAGCTGATACGTGCACTATAAAAATTATCTGGAGGTCGTTCTTATCATTTTATGCCACCGTAAAAATTATACGGTGGATGAATGTTTTGCTTGGTATGATTTGCCTGTTCTTATTTGCTAACGCCCAAGCATGACGACGTTCAACTTACTGCCACATCACCAAGACCGCTGCGATAGAAAGCAAAATGAGCGCAAGAATGTCTTTGCGCGCGATGCTTTGCCCTAACCAGAAGTAGGATATTAACACCATGAAGATCACTTCGACTTGCCCAAGCGTCTTTACGTACGGCACGGCTTGAAGCGACATCGCGCTAAACCAACCCAGAGAACCGATAACACTCGCTAAGCTTGTCATGATGACCAGTTTAGATTTCTTGAATATCTGGCGCAGTGTGTCTCGCTCTCTGAAAAAGAGATACGTACAGATAATGCATGTCTGAAGAGTTATCACCAGAAACAGCACCCAAGCAGCGCTGTGAGGGAAGGGCAGCCCTATGCTCAAGCTTGCTTCACGTACCCAAAGAGACGTTAAAGCAAAAGCGGTACTACACGCCATACCTAACAAAAATACTTTCGGAGACAAGCTTCGCCAACCAGAAGAACTACTCATGATTAGTACGCCTAACGTGCCAATAAGCACGCCGACCCAACCTGTTAGTGTCAAAGCAGTACCAAAAAACAATACGGATAACACAGCAGATACGGGGGCTTCACACTTGGCTAAGCCTGCTCCTATCGCATAGTTTTCGAGCTTAAATAACATCACCATTAAACCCGTCGCGAGGATCTGCATGATGGCTGCTGCAATAATGTAGAAAACAAACTCACCCGAAAAATCAGGTGTGGATACTGGCTTCCATTGATAGAGGGCGCACAGATAAATGAAGGCGATTGGGCCTGCCCAGATAAAACGCGCCAGCGTCACACCAGCAACACTCATGGTGCCACTTAACTTGCTTTGAAAGGCATTGCGCCAAGATTGGCTGAAGGCTGCGAGAAGAGTAAAGGCTATCCAACTAAATGACATGACGCTTCCGTTTGTTATATAAAATTATGATTATATTAACAAATTTAACCAATAGAAGAAGGGGCTTGTTTGTTTATTGAGCGTCCATTTTCAGGCGGTAGTCTATTTGGGTAAATCAGAGTTTTGTGCGAGCTAACCTTTGAAGAGTTAGCTTATTGAACTTCAACACAATATAGCTAGCCGCCTCAAAAAATGGGCTCTTTTCGGTTATTGAAGTAGAACAGCGCGCTTATAGAAACAAACAGTAAGGTGAAGTAATAGAAAAACGAAGACAGTGAGGCCAAGAAGGCAAGATTCTGCTCTATCTCTTGTTCGGTGTAGCCCTGAGACACCAACTTATAGTAGTAAGCGTACAAGATACCGATCAGGACGTATCCGAGGTTAAACATCAGGCCTTTAAAGCTGAGCACAGTGGCTCTGTTGTGCGATTCGGTTTTTTTATTCAGGTGGTAGCTGATGAAAATGTTCATCGTCATGATGATAAAGATTAATACCAGTGCCGGAATGACTCCGTAAATCGACCAACCTAAACTGATCCAGTAATAAGTCGCCATGCTTGCCAATCCCATAACTACAATGAAGGTTTTAGCCTCCATACTCTCTGCTAATCTTCGGCTTTGCCCTGCCAATATAATCTTAAGCAAGCTGATACCCGCACCAATAAAACCAAAGTAGATAATTGGAATATCAATGGCCAGATAGTATTGGCTGTTCATGGTTAGGAACATGCGTGAGGTGTGTTCGAATAGGCTGTAGTAGAGCAAGATGAACAGCACGTAAGGCGTAGCAAAGACCCACTTACCCGCATCGATCGTCAATTTAAGACTTGAGATGGTGGTTGCCAATTTGGTTTGGTCGCTTGGCATCACCTTTTTCTCTTCGCGCATATTAATCGCGGCATAGATAGCGATCATCGCTACAAATAGGGTGGCGAACACAGGAATACGCATCAGATCTTTAGTGCTTTCTGGTTCGGCTAGTCCAAGGAAATGAAAGATGTTCGTCATAAAATTCACGTCGTACATCGCCGCACCAATTAGTGTGACAAAGATACCGACCGTTGAGGCGACACGAAGCTGGATTTGCAGCACTCGCGGCCACAACTCTTCATTGCCTTGTTCTTTTAAGGTGTCGTAAGCCAATGCCTCGTCGGCGCCGCTGGCCAGTGCCATTGCTAAGCCACTGAGTATCCGGTTAATCAGAAAGACAATGAACACCAAGTCGGGGTTTCCGGTTGGCACTAGCGCTATCATGGCGATCTCAACAAACATCACGATCGAAGACAGCACCACTAGTTTCTTGCGGCCTAAGGTATCAGCGAACGCGCCCGACGGCACCTCAGCAAGCACAATGGTGGCTGCCCAAACTACATTAAGCATCGCGAATTGAGAAAGAGTTAGCCCGTAATCTAAATAGAGTAGGGTGAATATAGGGTAGTAAAAACGCGCAAAGTAGCTGCTTCGAAACATTAAGAAGTAGCGGACATTGGGAATGTTAAGGATCTCTTTGAGCGTCATGATAATTTCAGTATTTTAGATAACACATCATTATGTATAACCCTTTTACTCTTTTAAATCATGGAATTGTTGCCAAATCCCTAAAATATCTGATTTACGTGATCTTCGAGTTCATGGTTCATAGTGGGTTATAGGCTTCTCTTCTTCAAATCACTTCCCCCATTCATTTAGTTTGTGGTGCTCGTTTCAACTTGCTTGACTGATTTTGGTGCAAGATCGAACTTCTACAACGTCGCCCTCGCATTTACATCTTATTGTATGATTTAATTGTTGGTGGTAATGATACGCAATGAATCCAATGTAATTGAGGAAGCGAGCATGATCTTAGAGTCATTCAGTCTGGAAGGTAAAGTAGCGATAGTGACTGGCTGCAACACGGGGCTTGGGCAAGGTATTGCATTAGGCCTAGCGGAAGCTGGTTGTAAGGTTGTCGGTGTTAACCGAACAGAACCTGAAGAGACTATTGAGAAAATGAGTGCAGCAGGTCATTCGTTCCTAAACGTGAGTGCTGATCTTCTCGATCAAGCGTGTATTCCAGAGGTTATAGAGCGCACTTTGGCTGAGTTTGGCCAAGTCGACATTCTCGTGAACAATGCAGGAATTATTCGCCGCCAAGATGCTATTGAGTTCTCAGAGCAAGATTGGGATGACGTAATGAACGTGAACACTAAGACTGTGTTCTTTATGTCTCAGGCTGTTGCAAAGCAGTTTAAGGCTCAAGGCACTGGCGGAAAGATCATTAATATTGCATCGATGCTCTCATTCCAAGGTGGCATTCGAGTTCCTTCCTATACGGCTTCAAAAAGTGCTGTGATGGGAGTGACACGTGCGATGGCGAACGAATGGGCGCGCGACAATATCAATGTGAATGCGATAGCACCCGGTTATATGGAAACGAACAATACTCAAGCTCTGCGTGAAGATGCTGTGCGCAATCAAGCGATTCTTGAGCGTATTCCGGCTGAACGTTGGGGTAAACCGCAAGATATCGCAGGTCCTTGTGTGTTCTTAGCCTCATCAGCATCGGATTACATTAATGGCTATACCATTGCTGTTGATGGTGGTTGGTTAGCTCGTTAACTGACCTTGTAACAAACACGGTTAAGAATTTTAAATTTGCAGCAATCTTGCAGGAGAACATAAATGAAAATCGCACTAATGATGGAAAACAGTCAGGCAGGTAAAAATGCCATGGTTGCAGCTGAGCTAGAGTCAGTGGCGGGTGGCATTGGTCATGATGTTTTTAATCTAGGTATGACCGACGAGAATGATCACCACTTAACGTATATCCACTTAGGTATCATGGCGAGTATTCTCATCAACTCAAAGGCTGTGGACTTTGTTGTGACGGGATGTGGAACAGGGCAAGGTGCTTTGATGTCATTGAACCTGCATCCGGGTGTGGTTTGTGGTTACTGCCTAGAGCCATCAGATGCTTTCTTGTTTAACCAAATCAATAACGGTAATGCTCTCGCTCTCGCTTTTGCTAAAGGCTTTGGCTGGGCAGGTGAACTCAACATTCGTTATATCTTTGAAAAAGCGTTCACAGGCGAGCGTGGTAATGGGTATCCACTAGAACGTGCAGAACCACAGCAACGTAACGCAGCAATTTTGAATGAAGTGAAAGCGGCGGTGGTAAAAGATAACTTTATTGATTCTCTAAGAGCAATAGACCAAGAGCTCGTGAAAACAGCGGTTGGCAGTGAGCGTTTCCAACAATGCTTGTTTGATCATTGCCAAGACCCAGACATTGCAGACTACGTTCGTTCACTTTTAGATTAAACCTATCAAGGTCTTACCCGGTTATTAGTGAAGATAGAAAAGAAAAAGAGGAGCTCTGAGGCTCCTCTTTTCTTTTACTCTATGAGCCTGTTATACCAATTCCATTAAAT
>NZ_CAWNBB010000105.1:0-227 GCF_963872585.1 Vibrio sp. 10N.222.47.A9
GTTTGTTACCGAAGTAACTGCTATTACCTAAGTAATAACGTTTTGATATTCATCAACGAGTGCCCACACAGATTGATAGGTTTAAATTGTTAAAGAGCGTGTTCTCTAAAAAGAGAACGCTTTCAGTGCCTTAGCACTTAAGCAGGACGCGTATAATACGCTTTCCACTTTGAAAGTCAACATAAAACTCTAAGAAACTTAGAACTCTATGGTGACTTGTCTATTAA
>NZ_CAWNBB010000106.1:0-420 GCF_963872585.1 Vibrio sp. 10N.222.47.A9
GTACAGGCCCAGGAACCCCAGACAACGATAAGCCAGCATTATCTGTGACTGACGCGGGTGACGTGAACGAAGGGACAGATGCGGTCTTCACCGTGTCACTGTCGAATGAAACCGAAGCGCCAGTGGTGGTGAATCTAGCGCCAACGACGGACGGTAACTACACAGCAGAAGCCAACGACCTTGGTGACATGGTGGTGACTTACGTCGATGGAACTAACCAGACACAAACTCTGACGGTGGATGGAAGCGGCAACGTGACGATCCCAGCGGGCGTGACAGCGATTACTGTGACCGTTCCGACTGCAGACGACAATGTCTATGAAGGCGATGAAACCTTCGGTCTAGTGGTGACAGAATCGAACGGCGTGACGTCTAACGGCACGGCGACAGGCGAAGCGAGTACAGGTACAGGCCCAGGAA
>NZ_CAWNBB010000107.1:0-12057 GCF_963872585.1 Vibrio sp. 10N.222.47.A9
TTAATGGAATTGGTATTACTAGTCTTGGAGGTATTTACCTTCAGCTACCTGCCAAAATGCTCTAATTAACGGATTTTCTAACTGCGATCGCTTACAGCACACTCCCAATTCAAACGGCTTGATTGGCTCTATTTTTAAGCGGTCGACTTTATCTCTCACAGGACTGTTGTTGATGACGACATCTGGAGCAATACCAACCCCACAACCAAGGGCAACCATACTGACGATCGCTTCATGACCTGATACTTGAGCGTAAATGTTGGGCTTTATCTTCATCTTTTTGAACCACGCGTTCGCACGTTCTCGTGCAGTACCTGCTTCTGGGATGATAAAAGGTACTTCATTCCAGTTTGGTTTATCTGATTGCAGCTGCTGGCTAAAACTACTCACACCGGATGGGATGATGACTGACAGTGGTATATCGCTGATGGTTTCGAACTCTAATCTTGAGGGAAGAATGTCTGGTTTCGCTGAGATAGCAATATCTGCTTCATCATTTAAAATCTTGTCGATAGATTGAGCCGGATCGCCTGTAGAGAGCTTAAATTCAATGTACGGATGAATAGCTCTGAATTCGGTTATGAGTTCAGGTAGGTGGCTGTAACTAGCCGTTACCGAACAAAATATGCGAATTTCACCTTTAAGTTCTTGCTCACCACCTTTCAGGTGAAGATTGTATTGCTGCCACTCTCCAACGATGCTTAATGCTACTGGCAATAGGTGCTTTCCTGCTGGAGTTAGATCAACACTGCGGTTATCTCTGATAAGCAATTCTTGCCCCGTTTCTTCTTCAAGCTTTTGTACCTGACGACTAAGTGCTGAAGGACTGACATGCATAGCAGCAGCGGTTTTGCTGAAACTCTTGCTATCACATAAATGTATAAATAATTGTAGAGATTTTATGTTCATGTTTTGCGATCGTTTCCATGTTGCATTTATTGCAATAACTAATTGTGAATATATCACTTTCAGCAACGGAGTGTCTGTTTTAGTATGAAGTCATTCGATAGAGAGATATCGACCTTACGGACTTATTTTTAAAGGAGTGCCCTAGAATGGCTAACTATTTCAATACATTAAACCTTCGTGAACAACTAGACCAATTAGGTCGTTGCCGCTTTATGGATCGTGAAGAATTCACGACAGAAGCTGAATATCTTGAAGGTAAGAAAATCGTAATTGTTGGTTGTGGTGCTCAAGGCCTAAACCAAGGTCTGAACATGCGTGATTCTGGCCTAGACGTATCTTACGCTCTACGCCAAGCGGCAATTGATGAAAAGCGTCAATCATTCAAAAACGCTGATGAAAACGGCTTTGTTGTGGGTAGCTACGAAACGCTAATCCCTCAAGCAGATCTAGTTATCAACCTTACTCCAGACAAGCAACATACAAACGTTGTTGAAACAGTAATGCCTCTAATGAAGCAAGGCGCTGCTCTTGGTTACTCTCACGGCTTTAACGTTGTTGAAGAAGGCATGCAATTACGTGCTGACCTTACTGTAGTAATGGTTGCACCTAAGTGTCCAGGTTCTGAAGTTCGCGAAGAGTACAAGCGTGGCTTCGGTGTTCCAACACTGATCGCTGTTCACCCAGAAAATGACCCTAAAGGCGAAGGCTGGGATATCGCTAAAGCTTGGGCTGCAGGTACTGGTGGTCACCGTGCAGGTTGCCTAGAGTCTTCATTCGTAGCTGAAGTTAAATCTGACCTTATGGGTGAGCAAACAATTCTATGTGGCATGCTACAAGCCGGCTCTATCGTATCTTACGAGAAGATGATTGCTGATGGCATCGAACCTGGCTACGCAGGTAAACTTCTACAATACGGTTGGGAAACGATTACTGAAGCACTTAAGTTCGGTGGCGTAACTCACATGATGGACCGTCTATCTAACCCAGCTAAAGTTAAAGCGTTTGAGCTTTCTGAAGAGCTTAAAGACCTAATGCGTCCGCTTTACAACAAGCACATGGATGACATCATCTCTGGTCACTTCTCTAGCACTATGATGGCTGACTGGGCGAACGATGACGTGAACCTACTAGGCTGGCGTGAAGAGACAGGTGAAACTGCATTCGAAAACTACCCAACTTCTGACGTAGAAATCTCAGAGCAAGAGTACTTCGATAACGGTATCCTAATGGTTGCTATGGTTCGTGCCGGTGTTGAGCTAGCATTCGAAGCTATGACTGCATCTGGTATCATCGATGAGTCTGCTTACTACGAATCTCTACATGAGCTTCCACTAATCGCAAACACAGTTGCTCGTAAGCGTCTTTACGAAATGAACGTTGTAATCTCAGATACTGCTGAGTACGGTAACTACCTATTCGCTAACGTAGCCACACCGCTATTACGTGAGAAGTTCATGCCTTCAGTAGCAACTGACGTAATCGGCCGCGGTCTAGGTGAAACATCTAACCAAGTTGATAACGCTAAGCTAATTGAAGTAAACGAAGCTATCCGTAACCACCCTGTAGAGTACATTGGTGAAGAGCTACGTAGCTACATGAGCGACATGAAGCGTATCGCTGTAGGCGGTTAATTAGTCGCTTAGATACTGATAAATTTGCAGAAAAAGCGAAGCAGTATCACTAACTCCTTACAGGTTGGAGTTATAAATAAGCAACACAACATCTAATAAAAAGGCTTGGTCGCCGTTGACCAAGCCTTTTTGCTTTTAGTAACAAAGTTTTAAAAATCAATCAAATGAATATTGTTTGATAGGTCTTCGTCGACTTTCAGTTCTTGATTGATCTTCAGAAATACAAAAGGGTTGGTGCTTTCACACCAACCCTTTCAGTTTTCTTGCTTTACGCTTACTTGTCGGCAATCTTTGCTTCTAAGTCCGTTAGCTTTTGTTCCATTTCAGTCAGCTTTTGGCGAGTGCGTAGTAGTACTTGTGTTTGAACATCAAATTCTTCACGGCTTACAACGTCTAGCTTGTTCAGTTGGCCTTGGATAACCTGACGAACTTTTTGATCTACGTCTGAACCAAGCTCTTTTACTGGTTGAGGCATAGAATCGTGGATCTGCTTAGCAATCTGCTCTAGTTTTTTTGGATCAAACATATCAATTAAAACTCCTGAATATTTATCACTATTCTATTTAATCACACTTGAGATGTCGCCTATGGCGTACAAAAAAAGGCCACCGAAGTAGCCTTTTTATTGTTATTACGACTTAGTGATTACTTATTATCAGCTAATTCTCTGTGCGCTGCTTTTGCTTCATCGACGCGAGCTAGCTTTTCTAGGTCTTTGTCTTCAACAAATACAGGTAGAGGTTTGTGTTTTTCAGCCAAGTAGCTGTAAATCACTGGCAGTACAAATAGTGTGAAGATAGTACCAATCGCTAGACCTGCAACGATTACGATACCAATACTGAAACGCTGAGCCGCACCCGCACCACTTGCGTACATCAGTGGGATTAGACCCGCGATCATCGCAGCCGTTGTCATCAGGATTGGACGAAGACGAACCTTCGCCGCTTCCATTACCGCTTCAATACGAGTCTTGTGATTGTGTAGCTGTTCTTCTTTCGCTACCTCACAGATCAATATACCGTGCTTGGTAATCAGGCCGACCAAGGTGATCAAACCAACTTGCGAGTAGATGTTCATCGTTGCCGCACCCCAAGCCAGAGCTATTAGGGCACCACAAATCGCCAGTGGTACAGATACCATGATAACCAGTGGATCTTTTAGAGATTCAAACTGAATCGCCAATACTAAGAAGATGATAGCCAACGCTAAACCAAAGGTCGCGTAAAGTGCGCTACCTTCTGTCACGTATTGGCGTGCTTCACCCATGTAGTCATGGTTGTAACCACTTGGTAGCTTAGTTGCTGCAATGTCTTCAAACCAATTGATCGCATCACCCATGGCTGCGCCAGGAGCTGGTACTGCACCAATCGTTGCTGAGTTTAATTGGTTGAAGTGAGGAAGAGAACGAGGCTCTGCCACAACATCAATCGTGATCAAACTGCCTAGAGGAATTGCTTTACCATCTGCGCCACGAACATAGTAGTTGTTCATTGATTCAGGGTTTAGACGGAACTTACGTTCAACTTGAGGAATAACCTCGTAAGAACGACCATTCAAGTCAATACGGTTTACGTAACCATCAGACATCATAGTACCTAGAGTGATACCAATGTCTTGCATCGTCACGCCGTAAGCGCCCGCTTTGTCTTTGTCGATATGGATCTTCATCGTTGCTGAGTCGTAGTTCAAATCAAGATCTGAATAAACGAACAACGGGTTTGTCGATACTTCGGCTAAGATCTCTGTCGTGATTTGGAATAGGCTCTCGAAGCTGTTCGGTGTTGTAATAACAAACTGAACAGGAAGACCTGAACCTGCACCTGGAAGTTCTGGCATTTGGAAGGCTGTTACGGCCATACCAGGAACATCTTTCACCAAGTTACCAACACGGTTTGCTACTTCAGACTGGCTTGCTTCACGCTCACTCCATGGAACCATTGATGCGATACCAAAAGCTTGGTTTGCATTAGGAACACCTGTAAACACCTGCGCATACGCTACTTCTGGCTGATCAGACAGAAGGCTGTTTACGTCATTCATGGTGTTTTGCATGTAGTCCAAGTTCGCATTCGAAGGTGCTGTACCCATAAGCATGATTACACCTTTATCTTCTGAAGGCGCTAACTCACTAGGGATGAACTTGAATAACAGTGGTAAACTTGCAAATACGATGATAGCGAAGCCAATGAAGACTGGGCGATGCTGCATTACCGCGCCAAGCATACGCTCATAGCGATTGGTCATGCCGTCTAGTACGCTATGTACTTTCTGCTCAAACTTGCTTGGCTCGGCGTGAGCTTTGAGCATTTTTGAACACATCATTGGCGATAACGTTAACGCCACAATACCCGATACAAAAACAGCACCAGCAAGGGTTAGTGCAAACTCTTTAAACAACGAGCCTGTGATACCACCCATCATTGCGATAGGAGCATATACTGCACCTAGCGTTAATGTCATTGCGATAACGGGTACTGCAATTTCACGAGTACCGATGATGGCAGCTCGGAAAGGAGACTCCCCTAATTTTATATGCCGGTCGACGTTTTCCAATACAACGATGGCATCATCAACTACTAAGCCGATAGCCAGTACCATTGCCAGTAGCGTCATTAGGTTCCAAGAGAAGCCCATCGCCTGCATTACCATAGCCACACCAATTAGAGACAGTGGGATAGTAACGATCGGGATAAGAACCGCACGGAATGAACCTAAGAACAAAGTAATTACGACGAGTACAATTAATGCCGCTTCAAGAATGGTTTTAATAACCTCTTGAATGGATTCATTAATCGCAATAGTCGAGTCATACATGATATTCATCGAGATGTTACTTGGAAGGTTCTTCTCTAATTGAGGTAGAAGCTCAAGGACATCAGCGGCAATGTTGATAGGGTTCGCACTTGGTGCCGCGTTAATTGCTGCAACAACCGCTTCCTTACCGTTTGCACTCGCTCGGTAAATATCGTGGCTTTTTTCTAAAGAAACCTTAGCGATGTCAGACAGGCGAATAATTTCACCCTCACCACTTTTAACGACTAAGTTCTCTAGCTCTTCAGTGTTTGATACTTGCGTATCGGCACTGCCGTTATAAAGAACGAATTCGCCAGTAGCTTGACCTGTCGCTGATTGGTAGTTGTTGGCATCCAATACCGACATAACATCAGTAGCGGTGAGGTTAACAGCTGCCATTTTTGATGGATCTAGCCATACGCGCAGTGCGTATTTCATACCACCATATAGGTCGACTTTAGATACACCATTTACCGTAAATAGCTGCGGGTTGATTACACGCTCTAGATAATCGGTAATTTGGCTTGATACGAGCTCATCACTGGTAAAACCAATATAAAGTACCGCGGTCGTTGAACCGGTCGACATAGTTACGGTTGGATCTTCGGCTTCTTTTGGAAGCTGAGAACGCACCGAGTTTGTCTTGGCCAGTATGTCAGACAGTGCCGCATTCGGGTCGGTGTTCAACTTCATGTTTACGGTAATAGTAGAACTACCAAGTACAGAAGAAGAAGTCATATAGTCGATATTATCCGCTTGAGCCACAGCTTGTTCGAGGGGCTGGGTGATAAAGCCTTGGATAAGATCGGCACTTGCACCGTAGTAACTCGTGGTTACGGTTACGACGGTATTCGTCATTTCAGGGTATTCACGCACCTGCATTTTGAAGATTGCTTGTAAGCCAAGCAGAGCAATCAAAAAGCTGATGGATACCGCTAGAACTGGACGTTTAATAAAAACATCAGTAAAGCGCATTGTGCCTCCAGTTACAGCTTAGGTGTTTCAGATGGTGGAGTGATTGCATCACTTTCAACAACCTTAACTTTGGCACCGTTACTTAGACGTACTTGGCCAGAAGTTACAACCGTATCGCCGGCTTTAACGCCTTCAAGGATGTGTGCAATCTCAGCGGTACGCTCACCTACTTTTACAACATGTTGAGCAACACGTTGAACGCCGTCTTCTTCCGTCAGGATGTAAACATTGTCACCATATAGAGTGAAAGTAATCGCTGTTTGAGGCAACGTTACTTGGTTCTCTAGCTTAGGCAGAATGATGTTAGCACGCGCAAACATGCCGCTACGAAGCTTGCCATCATTGTTTGGAATGTCTGCTTGAACTTGAATAAGACCACTTTGGATACTTACTGCGGGTTCAATGGCACTGATAGAGCCTTCAAACGGTTTCTCTGGGTAAGCATCAACAAAGATGTCGATAGCCTGACCAACATTGATACGAGAGATATCTGTTTGAGATACAGTAAAGCGTAGGCGCATCACACTGGTATCTTCTAAACGAACGATATCTGTACCTGATTGCAGGTATTGACCTAGGTACACGTTACGAATACCCACTTTGCCATCGAAAGGAGCACGAATTTCACGGCGTTCGATAGATGCTTTTAGGCTTTCAATATCAGCAGATAGAGAGTAGTAATTTGCTTCTGCTTCATCGTATGCTTCTTTTGAAATAGAACCTTTCTTATACAGGCCTTGGTAGCGTTTGTATTTTGCTTTTGCCGCAGGCAGGCGAGCTTCAGAACTCTTTAGATTTGCCTTTTCTACGCCAGAATCAAGACGAACAAGAAGTTGGTCATTTTTAACATCAGTACCAGAACCAAAAGAGATTTGGTCAATAACACCGCTGGTTTCATTTGCTAGCGTGACACCTTGGTTAGGTTCGATGAAGCCGATAGCTTCAATTACTGGAACCCAGTCGATCGGCTGAACTTCAGTAACCGTTACTGGAAACTCTGGTTCAGGGCGGTTGGCCATATACTCAGCAATTTTTTGTTGTTTGAACATGTTGAACCCAATAACGCTGCCGAAAAGAAGTACAGCGATGAGTAACATGAAGAAAGTCCACTTTTTCATTATGGTCAAAACTCCGATCTAGTGTTTAATTATTGCATCCCAACTGGCTTCTATTGCAGATTCTAGTTCTGCCTCGTCGAGTTGGTAAAATCCTAAAGAATGCTTTCGCGCTAGAGATACACTAGCCGCTAAGCTCAAGCCGCTTAATACTTCATTATCAAGTGGTTTAAACAGTCCTTGCTCTTTACCCTCATTAAATAGCAGCTCAACTTGGGCAAACATTTTACGTTCTAGTTCCCTGAAGTTTAGGCTATTTGTGATGGGCAGTGAGTCATATTGAACCCGATTTTTTATCGCGGCTAAGTTCGTTCCCGCTAAGTTCCATATGTTCAACCACATAGTACGGTAGCGTTGTTTAATTGGATCCGAATCATCAACCCCTTCTTGAACAGCATCTGCTACTCGTTGAGTCACGAGCACTCGAACATCATCTATCAAGTGGTCTTTATCGTCGAAGTAGCGGTAGATAGTGCCTGCAGCAACTCCCGCCTCTTTGGCTAATTTTTGCATTGAAAGGCCTTGAAAGCCGACCTCCGCAATGAGCTTTTCAGCGGCAGAAAGTATTTGTTGGCGTTTATCCTGAGGTGCATGAGTTGTCATTATTCCATCACCAGTGAATGAACGTTCATTCATTATAGCCCAAGAACCATACACATGTGCAACAAAGTTTTACACAAGTAGCGTAAAAATCTTGTATAAGAGAACGTAGCATTCGTGGTGTTGCAGCATTATTATAGGCGCGCAATTGAATTCGCCCCTCTAGACCAAATTGAGAATCAAATGAGACTGAACCCAAGACAAGATGAAGCCGTGAAGTATGTTTCTGGCCCCTGCTTAGTATTAGCGGGCGCTGGATCGGGTAAAACACGTGTTATCACCAACAAGATTGCTTACTTGGTTCAAGAGTGTGGCTACAAGGCTCGTAATATTGCAGCGGTAACCTTTACCAATAAAGCGGCACGCGAGATGAAAGAGCGTGTGGGTCAAACTCTAGGTAAAGGTGAATCTAAAGGTCTGATCGTTTCAACGTTCCATACCATGGGTTTAACTATCATTCGCCGAGAATACAAAGCGCTGGGTCTGAAAGCAGGATTCTCGTTATTTGATGACCAAGACCAGTTAGCTCTACTTAAAGAACTAACCGAAACACAGATCGATGGTGATAAGGATCTGCTGCGTTCTTTGATGAGTACCATCTCAAATTGGAAGAATGACATGCTGACGCCAGATCAAGCGAAAGCAAGAGCTCAAGGTGAACAAGAGCAGTTGTTTGCATTCTGTTTTGAGATGTATCAGAAACAGATGAAGGCCTATAACGCACTCGATTTTGATGATCTAATTGCGATGCCAGTATTGCTACTGAAAACCAATCAAGAAGTGCGTGAACGCTGGCAGTCTCGTATTCGTTATTTGCTGGTCGATGAATATCAAGATACCAACACTAGCCAATATGAGTTGGTTCGTTTACTGGTGGGAGAACGTGGTCGTTTGACGGTCGTAGGTGATGATGACCAATCTATTTACTCATGGCGTGGCGCAAAACCACAAAACTTGGTTTTGCTAGGTGAGGATTACCCGAACCTACGCTTGATCAAACTAGAGCAAAACTACCGCTCGACCAGTCGAATTTTGCGAGCAGCGAACATCTTGATCGCCAACAATCCGCACGTCTATGAGAAGTCACTGTTCTCTGAGATCCCGGATGGTGAAAAGCTCAAGGTATTAAATGCTAAGAATGAAGAGCATGAAGCAGAGCGTATTACCGGTGAGATCATCGCCCACAAGTTTTTGAATCGCACAGAATACAAAGATTACGCAGTGCTTTACCGCGGTAACCACCAATCTCGCTTGATTGAAAAAGCCTTGATGCAGAACCGTGTGCCTTACAAAATCTCAGGCGGTACATCCTTTTTCGCCAGAGCAGAAATTAAAGACATCATGGCTTACCTACGTGTGTTGGTGAACCCTGATGATGACAACGCCTTCCTGCGTATTGTAAACACACCACGTCGTGAGATTGGCCCAGTTACGCTTGAAAAATTAGGCAGCTACGCCAACATGCGCGGTAAAAGCCTGTTTGAAGCCAGCTTCGAAATGGGCTTAGAGCAAACGCTGACGGGCCGTGGTTTGGAAAACCTGCGTCGTTTCAGCGATTGGATTGTTCGTATCTCGGATAATGCAGAGCGTGGTAATACAGTTGAGGCGGTTCGCTCTTTGGTTCGTGACATTAATTACGAAGATTGGCTCTACGAAACCTCTCCAAGCCCGAAAGCCGCTGAAATGCGAATGAAAAACGTGTCTGATCTCTATAGCTGGATTGTGGCCGACCTTGAAGGAGACAACTATGATAAAGAAGAGAAGACGCTACGAGAGGTTGTTCAACGTTTAACTTTACGCGACATGATGGAGCGCGGGGAAGATAATGACGATGCAGACCAAGTTCAACTAATGACATTGCACGCTTCGAAAGGCCTAGAGTTTCCGTATGTATTCTTGATGGGGGCCGAAGAGGGCATCTTGCCACACCAAACCAGTGTTGATGAAGGTAATGTAGAAGAAGAGCGTCGCCTTATGTATGTAGGGATTACGCGAGCGCAGAAAGAGCTGACTTTTACTAAGTGTCGTGAACGTCGTCAGTACGGTGAATTGATTAAGCCAACACAAAGCCGCTTCCTTGACGAGTTGCCGCATGATGATGTGGAGTGGGAAAGCGTTAAGAAACCACAATCCGCTGAAGAAAGAATGGAAAAAGGACAGGCACACATTGCTAATATTCGTGCGATGTTCAACAAAAAGTAGCGTCTGGTTCTGAAAGCATTAAATAGAGACAAATAAAAAGGTGACCATAGGGTCACCTTTTTTGAATTGGGTATTTTTAATTACAGATCGGTAAATTACAGACCAGCAATCATGTGCTCGATAGCATCTTTGATTTCGTCGTCTGAGCAGTCCATACATGAACCTTTCGCTGGCATTGCATTAAAGCCGTTGATTGCGTGGTTAGCTAGGATATCGCGACCTTGAGCAATACGAGGTCCCCAATCACCAGCATCACCTGTTTTAGGTGCGCCACTTACGCCAGATGCGTGACAAGCGATACAAAAGGTACCGTAAACTGTTGCGCCATCACGAGGGCCTGTTGGTTCTGCGACTACTGGTTCGCTGCCGACTAGGTAAACTTGACCAACTGGTTTGATGCGTTCAGCAATTGCATCTTGCTCTGCTTCGCTAAGGCCTGAAGCCATTGCGCCAGTTGAAAAGGTTAAAACTGCGATGACAACGCTTAAAATTCGACGAGACATATCCATTAAACTCACTTTACATTCCCAAGGTAAGTACGTGCTTACCAATTTATAGTGTTGGAGGGTGTTTTGGCTTCACCAGCAAAGAGCAACTGTTAAACCAATGTAAATAATGGGTGATTATATCCCGATAAGTTGTTGCAATAAACAACAACTTATAAGCTGTGGCGGGTTGTAGTACTCAAAT
Organism: Vibrio sp. 10N.222.47.A9; assembly: GCF_963872585.1. Classification (NCBI taxonomy): domain Bacteria; kingdom Pseudomonadati; phylum Pseudomonadota; class Gammaproteobacteria; order Vibrionales; family Vibrionaceae; genus Vibrio; species Vibrio sp. 10N.222.47.A9. The sequence continues at coordinate 10,916 of NZ_CAWNBB010000107.1, forward strand.
AAGGGGTTTATCACATATTAACTGTCGAAAAAGAGACCAAACAGAAAAAAAAGTTAAAAAAGTACTAGACGGCATTGGGTGATATACGTATTATTCCACTCCGCCGACAGGGCATGCGCCTGTAGCTCAGCTGGATAGAGCGTTGGCCTCCGGAGCCAAAGGCCGAAGGTTCGAATCCTTTCAGGCGCGCCATCCGGTCTCTTACTTCGGTAAGTGAGAAATTGGCAAAAAAGAAATAATGGTGGCTATAGCTCAGTTGGTAGAGCCCTGGATTGTGATTCCGGTGGTCGCGAGTTCGAATCTCGTTAGCCACCCCATTCTTTCTTTACAAAATATCGGTAGCTTCGGCTTCCAGTGTTGATTCATTATTCCCAAGAGTCGATACAAAATTAGTCGGTGAATAGCGCAGCTTGGTAGCGCATCTGGTTTGGGACCAGAGGGTCGGGGGTTCGAATCCCTCTTCACCGACCATTATTTCAATAATCGCTTTTAAGCGGTTATATAAAAAATTAGTGGTGGCTATAGCTCAGTTGGTAGAGCCCTGGATTGTGATTCCGGTGGTCGCGAGTTCGAATCTCGTTAGCCACCCCATTAATTTTGGTAGCTTCTTTGAAGTTCCCAGTTTGAGAAATCAAACGAAACGTCTCGGTGAATAGCGCAGCTTGGTAGCGCATCTGGTTTGGGACCAGAGGGTCGGGGGTTCGAATCCCTCTTCACCGACCACCTTTAAGAAAGCTCATCAGAAATGATGAGCTTTTTTTTCATCTGTAGATCACTAGGTTGGAACCCAAGTGGGGTTCGCCTGATGTTCAAAGAATGTCTCTTCACCGATCACTTAAGAAGCCTCAACTAGCCGTCCGCGTCAGAAATGACGGAGCTTTTTTACGTCTGGAATTTAGATAATTTGGTGCCAAGAGGTCCGTGGGCTGGATCGCCAGTCCGCAGGGAGCCCTGCCGCGCCTCTCTTAACCGACTATATTAAGAAGCCGAAGCCTCAGTCGAAAGACTGGGGCTTTTTACGTTTGGAGTTTAGGTGGTTTGGGTTCAGAGAGCTGCGACTTGAATCGCCAGCCCGGCGGTTCGTCAGGCCACAGGAAGCGCTTCCGTGCCGAACCTCTCTTTATTTATACCAATTCCATTAA
>NZ_CAWNBB010000108.1:0-251 GCF_963872585.1 Vibrio sp. 10N.222.47.A9
TTTGGCTCGAAACGCACTTCACCTTCAAGAGTGATAAATAACTCACCTTCTGTGAAGCTAAATTGCTGCTCACCATTGTCAGTTTGATCCAGAGTGCGAACTTGACCGTCATACGTAAACTGAGTGATTGTCGCACCATCTGCGCTTTGCTCTGGCATCACATCAATGGTATTGGTTGTGATTGTGCCGTCTGCAAGATTTGGCTCAGTGATATCTAACGTACCATCCTGCATGATTTGAACATCATCACC
>NZ_CAWNBB010000109.1:0-312 GCF_963872585.1 Vibrio sp. 10N.222.47.A9
AATTCATTTTATTAATCAACTCAACGAGCTCTTCATCATCTATCTTGTCTCGATATAAAGCCAAAGCTCGGTACAGTTTCGCTGCAGACACATTTCTCTCTGTCTGCTCTTGCAGATTTGCTACCCAATCGGTTATCCGTTCTTTATCAGTAAGTGACATTCTAAGAGTCAGAGGAGGCACCATATAAGATGTCGTCACTTTCTTTTTGACAGTCGTAATTCCAGTCGACTTACTTGAACCTTCGTTCTTGTCAGTAGAGATAGCTGTTATAGCTCCTCGTTTTTTCAACTTGCTCATATGTATTACCTATG
>NZ_CAWNBB010000110.1:0-369 GCF_963872585.1 Vibrio sp. 10N.222.47.A9
GATTGATTAGGTTTAGAAAGTTTAAGAGTAGAAATACTTTTCCAGATGGGGCTATAGCTCAGCTGGGAGAGCGCCTGCCTTGCACGCAGGAGGTCTGCGGTTCGATCCCGCATAGCTCCACCATCTTTAAGTGTTTTTATCTGAAAATATTTAAAAATGGTTCATTAGTTTGAATCAAGCTCTTTAACAATTTGGAAAGCTGACTGATTGATTACTTACGAGTAATTCAATCAAATTTAAAAGTTCTCAATGTTTATCTTTCATTAGATAAACACAACAAACACATTCAAGTGTCTTGTATTCGAATCAATGTTTACATTGATTCACAATTGAGTCCGGCAAACAGTTATCAAGAATTAACCCTTCTTG
>NZ_CAWNBB010000111.1:0-542 GCF_963872585.1 Vibrio sp. 10N.222.47.A9
AATCCTGCACGACCCACCATTTCCTCCCAAGGAAATAAAAATATGGGGCTATAGCTCAGCTGGGAGAGCGCCTGCCTTGCACGCAGGAGGTCTGCGGTTCGATCCCGCATAGCTCCACCATTCTTTCTCCATGAAGGAATTAAAACTATCATGGGCGATTAGCTCAGTTGGGAGAGCACCTGCCTTACAAGCAGGGGGTCACTGGTTCGAGCCCGGTATCGCCCACCATCTTTAAACATTCTCGTAAGAGAGTATTTAAAAATGGTTTTGAAAGTTTAAAACTTGAAAAACTCTTGCTCTTTAACAATTTGGAAAGCTGACTGATTGATTTACTTACGAGTAATTCAATCAAATTTAAAAGTTCTCAATGTTTATCTTTCATTAGATAAACACAACAAACACATTCAAGTGTCTTGTATTCGAATCAATGTTTACATTGATTCACAATTGAGTCCGGCAAACAGTTATCAAGAATTAACCCTTCTTGATGACAACCAAAAACCTTGGTTAGTTGCCATACGCTTATTTGTCTTCACTTTTTA
>NZ_CAWNBB010000112.1:0-303 GCF_963872585.1 Vibrio sp. 10N.222.47.A9
AATCCTGCACGACCCACCATTCTTTCTCCGCGAAGGAATTAAAACTATCGTGGGCGATTAGCTCAGTTGGGAGAGCACCTGCCTTACAAGCAGGGGGTCACTGGTTCGAGCCCGGTATCGCCCACCATTCTCTAAAAATTCTTGGTTATATTCATATCCAAACCACTTCTTTTGTCGTTGGTTGGTATGTTTGACCCTGAGAGTCTTTAGAAAATGTGAATTTTAGAACACTGGTTCTTAAAATCTCATGCTCTTTAACAATTTGGAAAGCTGACTGATTGATTACTTACGAGTAATTCAATC
>NZ_CAWNBB010000113.1:0-14091 GCF_963872585.1 Vibrio sp. 10N.222.47.A9
GCCAGTAGTACCTTGTAAGCCTTGTGGCCCGATATCGCCTTTAGGACCTTGTGCGCCAGTCGCACCTAGTAAGCCTTGTGGTCCGGTATCGCCTTTGGCTCCTTGTGCGCCAGTAGTACCTAGTAAGCCTTGTGGCCCGATATCGCCTTTAGGACCTTGTGCGCCAGTCGCACCTAGTAAGCCTTGTGGTCCGTTATCGCCTTTAGGCCCTTGTGCGCCAGCTTCACCTGGTGAGCCAGTGTCACCCTTAGGCCCTTGCGCGCCAGCTTCACCTTGTGAGCCAGTGTCACCTTTAGGTCCCTGCACGCCGGCTTCACCTTGTGGACCGGTGTCACCTACGCTTCCGGAATCACCTTGAGGGCCGATTTCGCCTTGCGCACCCGTTTCACCTTTCAAACCAGCGATATCACCAACCCATTTGCCATCTTGATCGATGACAATGTCATCATTAACTTTAAGCTCAGATAAGTTGGCTATACCGATTACGGAGCTGGACATTTCCGCATGGTAGGAGCGTGGAGTGGTATATAATTTTAACTTTGGCGACATTTCTCCATCGTTGTCGATGTTGATCCCCAAGTACAAATCTGAGTTTACGAAAATAGACGTATCAATTGGCCAATTTTCACCGAGGGTGACGCTATAGTTACCATCGATAAATTCGACAAATTTTTCATTCTGCCAGAGTAGTTGACCATCACTTTTATAGATAGAGAACATAACTGGCAACGTAGCATCAATGGTTGTTTCACTGTTTGCATCGTACAGAACACCATTATGATTGAACTCCGCTGCATATGTGGAGCAAGAAATAAATAAAGCGGCTAGTAGGATATTAATATTTTTCATGATAGATCCTATTGGAGTTATTTAACTCTAACTTGGTAATTTACGGAGCTGAGTTTAGCGGTAGGCTTTTCGGAACTTGCGATACTTACAAGCTTAAATAAGGGAGAGCTAGCAACTTGTTTAGGTGGCTCGAAACCTTGTTCAGTTTTTGGAACAGAATAAACGACCTCTGGTGATGGGGTGCCTTGTGTCTGTCCTCCACTTGGTGAAGAGCCATTTTGCGTTTGTTCTGGGTCTGAACACCCAGCTAGAGCCAGGCAAGTGAAAATGTAACTGACGACAATTCTCATAGTGTTTTCCATAACTTTTACTGGATAACGCATTAGTAAAATATGTTATCCAGTACTGTGAATTCCTAAGGTTCACGAGATGCAGTCCACTTTCTCGAATCGCTTTATTACAGCTGAAGAGTTTTTAAGCTAGTCAGGCGATATTGTTCTCGCTAACCATTAACATACTTAAGTAAGAAGCTTTGTTCTATTACACACTATTACATGGTGTAAGATCCGAAAGACGAATGAGGGGGAAAGGAAGCGTTTAATTTAGGCTAAATTTAATGTACTTGAAGGGCTGCAAGGCAAGTTGTTGACCATTACAATTTGAAATGAAGTGGGTAAACCAACAGGCTTTCTGTTGGTTTACTTACCGGGTCTGCTGGTTATGCTGCAAGGTGTCTCGAATCTACTTCTAATTTACTGCCTTTAATGATTTGATAATCTTTTATCGCTAACCTAACTCTGCCTCGTTTTCTTTCGATAAGGTTGGGTACTAAAACACCTTCTGGTTCTAATAATTCCGAAAGTTGTTTACGCGCTCTATATATCTGAATATTAATATGAGTTTCTGCAAGTCCCAGATCTTTCGTTAGTTGCTCTATGGTTCGCCAACCTTGCATGGGCTCTGTGACATTGTTTTTTAGATCTTCTGCTTTATATCGTGCTAGCAAGGCGGTCAAATAGTGGTGACTTCGCGCCTGACAGTCGATTGACCTTTGTCCATCTCTGATGGTGAGTTCAGTCAGTTCTTCATCGAGACTGATATTGAAGATATAGCAAAGATTACTGGATGGTTGCTTTGCAAGACACATTGTTTCTGTGTCTTCAGCCTCAACACTTTTGAATAATTGCCAAGTCTTTTCCGAAAACTTAATCTGTTCACCATCATTTAAGCTGCTGCACAAGTTGTTCTCAAAGTGCTCACATTGCCACTCCAGTTTAGCCTGATCATAAAAGACGATTAACTCAGGAGATGTGTCGTTGGGCAAGAAATGATAGTGCTCTAGATAAATAGGCTTTAGGTCCGGTTCTATGTAAACTTCTTGCTGCGTTGGTAATAAAACGTCTTTTGGTGGCTCAAGACTTTCTACGACAAAAGGGTCTGTTTGTGCACTTGAGAACAAAATTTGATCATTGACGTTGAGTAATTGAGGTCGATTAGGTTCTATCATCTGACCATTTATTCGGATCCCGTTTTGACTGATATCACGGATAGACCAATGTTTCTGAAATTCTATGATAGCGTGTATTCGAGAAACGTCCGGTAAATTGATAGTGGTGTTGACGGATGATGAAAGCCGGCCAAACTTGTGAAACGCTTTAAGGTGTATAGGGTTCGTAAATCGTTGATTACTTAGATAAGCCATGAGTTTTCTCACTATTTATGAAACTTTAGATGACGTTGTCTTTAAATAGTATAGCTGTTGGCATAGTGCAGTGTTTCCTCAATAATTAATTCGTCTAGCATCTCGAGTTGTTGTTGGTAGCCATCAATACTCTGAGTCAGATTTTCCATAGCTTGTGTAAGGATACTTTCAACTTGTTCTGCCGTCTCTTCGTTTGTTTGCCATTGGTTTTGGATGTGTGTTATCTCGTCAGTTTGTTCGTTGGAAGTCCAAAGTGATGTTAGCTTCCAACCTGTTTCACGAGCGAGTGGGGGAAAAATAATATTTGATAACTCGATGAACTTTTTCTCTTGTTCACGTTTGATCTTTAAGGTCGCGATAAGGTTTAGGGCATTTACGTAGTTCATTAGTGATTTCCTGATTGCAGATAAAATTGATAGTCCTGGATGGCGGCGCGTTCCAGCTCGCTATAGGACGAAAAGCCAAGTCTTGGCCAAAGGTCGTTTGGATCTTGCGTTAGGCTATTTGGATGTTTGGCTGAAAAAAACCAGTTCCATAACTGTTCTTCATTGATATTGAGATCAGACAGCGATAGTAAAGGGGTGTCGCGTTTAAATGTGATCCGAGCTTGGTAGTCGGAATAGCGCTGATTGAGCTTCAACAGGTCGATCAGCTCTTCGTCAAAATGCTGGTGGTTTCCACTTAGCCAAGCGAGCAGAGATTCATGGGAAACCAGAGCGTCAAAGTCGTGACTGTTGACCTGTTGTGATGTTAACCAGTTAGCCAAGTGCTTAAAATCTATGGCTTGGTCTGTATAGGCCGATTGTCTAAGAGCCATTTCAAGTAAGGCATTTTGTTTATGCTCATCCGAAATGCTTGGATTATGGGAAGAGGCGGTTCTCAATGCGCTTTTTCGGGAAATAGCCTGTTGTTTTAGCTCCCAAAAGCAACCATCGATCTTAAGTTCTCGGTGAAGATCCTCGCTCGTTATTGAATGGTTTGAGAGTTTTCTTTGGTGGTTCAATAGAGAAACTAACCGCTCCCAGGCATCCGTTGGCTTAAAGTGATGTCTAACTTTTGGTGAGAGAGGGAGCAACAGCTTTGGGTGCCCAGCAAGTTTTTTTAGAAGAGTAACAGCATCACATTTTTTAATATCTATGTAATTGTTTTCTGTAAACCTACGTAATGACTGAGCCCTATCGTCCCCAAAAAACTCAAGAGCATATTCATAAAGCTTAGATAAAGTTCGCTTCGGGTAGTGAAGCTGTTTTAATGCCCCTATAATTTGCGCTGACTCTTGTTGGTTTATTATACGACTTTCGACGGCGTGCTCTAGGGTTGCACGAATGTTCACCATAGGGGACGAGATGTGTGGGTACCCCAGTTCTGCGGGTCCATGAACCAGAGCTACCTCGTCATCATCTTCCAAAACTCCATTTATGTAGTCTTCGAAGACTCTACCAGAACCTTCCATCCCAAAATGGGCTAGCTCAGCCGCTCTTAGGGATCCCATGCTCGAGCAACCATATACTTTGATGCCTAAAGATAAGGCATAGAGTATTTCTTTGTGCCAGACAGCAGGGACACTTTCGAAGTAACCATCAATTAAAACGATCACATTCGGTTGGTCGTATGTGGCTAAATAAATGTCTCCTTGCTTGGCGGGGGGCCGACAGTCTGCATTTATAATGCTCTTAATGTTAGTCGTAGAGAGAGTCGGGCCGGAAAAAATAATAATGCTCATGCTAATTCCCCCGCAACTAACGAGCCTTTGGCAGCTAAAGCTCGCGCTCCCATCTCGTAACCTGGCAGCTCTTCAATACTTTCTAATCCAGGAACAATGACACGTACAACAGGTATGTGAAATTCACTTTTTTCTAGGTTTACGAAGGCTGCTTGAGTAAGGCCTACGTTATTTAGCTTGCTTAAAATGAGTTCAATGTCTTTCGTAAAGCACGTATTGTTCCAAGAGTGGATATCTTTAAAGTTTCTAAGCAAACAAGGTTTCATGTTAGTTGCTTGCTCCTTCTGCTTAGAATTTAGGACTAGATAAGCGTTGGCATCGATATCATCTCTCGAACCCGAAATCATGGTTAGACGCGTCTGCGCTGCTTCTGTTAACGCTCTTAACAGGCTAATGGCCTTGCATGGGTGAGTACCTGATCCGAAAGCTGGATAAGAAGGGCCTTGCCCCTGTGAATCAGATATGATTCGACAGAAGAAACTCGCGAGTTCAATATCTGATGTGATATCCCAAACTTGAACATCAATACCAGCCAAACGGTATTGTTCGATAATCGCCAGGCAATCCTCATCATCCACGGTATTGAGGTCTAGTTGGTTGGTGTATGGGTCACTTAGGTGTCGTTGCTTTACTCTCCACAATGCTAAGGCATCGCGTTCAATCGTTTCGCAGAGTCCGTGTACTATCGCTTCCTCTATGCTATTGCCGGAAGCCAAACCGTTTGAACTCATGACAAAAGCGCCACTGCCAGTAGGCAATGGAAGCGTATAGTTGCAATGAACGACCTCATAAGGGACATACGTAGATTGTTGAGTAAACAGCTCAGTTCCTTCCACCCACAGACGTTGTTCATGTTCTGAGAATTGACTAAACGCCAACTTGGGTAAAGCCTCGATATTTAGAACTGAACACTTTTTCGAAAGCTGATGAAAATTTGCTAATTTAAGTGGTAGTTCAATGTGCTCAGCGTGGTAAGTCTCTATTGCTTCCATAGCGCCAGATACTTTTGCTGACATCAAGTCCAATCCTTTTCCTTGAGCGACAGAAATTGCATAGGAGTCAGGTCGGCAGACAGTGACGACAGGAATTCCGATATGATCCAGCCCAGTGATGTTTGCAACGCGGGTTATTCCCATCTCTTTAAAGTAAGGGGATATTCTTTCGAAAGTGGTCCCGGGAGAGCACTGGCGATGCGTTCCTTTTCTGTGTTTTTTTTGAGGCATTAATGGTCCTTCAATGACAAAGATTCGGAGCCAAATGTCCTATTTGGCTCCTTAGCAATAGCTCGAACAAAAACAGTAACTCGCTTCTTATTTAAGGAAACTCTGCAAGTTTGCAACAGTGCAAACGGTTCCCACGAGTAAGCTTTCTTCCTGTAAATCTTTCGGGTTTACCGCTCCGACTTGTACACCTGCATCACGATAGTATCGAGCTAATGACTGGGCAGTGAGTGTATTACTGTTTTGTTTAATAGAGTCTAAGTGAGGAGTTAAGTCGTCTTGGTGTCGATGGATACTCGCTTTTAACTCATTAAGCGTCTCTTGCAACTCATTGAGGTTCTCACTTGCACCTTCTTCTAAGTTCAAAGCCTCTAGCTTGTCTAGATCATTTACGCTTAGGTAGTGAACATGATAAGGATAAAACTGGTTATCATCTCTGACCAATAAAGGATTGACGTACGAAACGATATAGATATTTTCAGAGACAGGTTCTTTTAGTTGCTTTAGCGCTGATAATGGAATGTGGTCGTTAACAAAACTCATGACAGGCGCACTAGAGTTCAGCTCAAGGTTGCTGATAGGAGAGTCTCTACCAACGTCCTGTTGGGAGGCGTTGTGTTGGGGAGCACGTAGCCTATTGAGCTGTAAAAGACGCAGATCGAGTAGGTATCCAGGTTTTAAATCTGACATATTAATATCAGGTGGGCACTGTGCATTGTCTAGGTTCCACGGTAAAACTTTAGTCAACGCAGGCCCCATAATATTGATTTGTTGCAGCTTTTGGCCTTCCTTTTGTGCTCCAAAAAAGAAGTGAAAATCGGTTGAGCTGTAGCACCATTCAAGGCGTTTTACTGACTCTGACGTATAGTCTTCATGATTTATGAGTGTTGCCTGTTGACCATTTTGTCTGATCACATAAATATCTTGTGAACGCAGAGTCAGTTGACCTTTCTCATCAATATAAGGGCTCAGTTCTTTTTGAAGTTCTTCTATGGATTGGTTGTTCATATTTTGTCCTTTTAATTATAAATAACCTAGCGCTTGTGCATTTCTCAATGCTTTAAGTATCAGTTGCTGACGGTGTTCGTCGTTGTGTTTTTCATTCATTACTTCCTTGAGTGGGCCAACGACAGGGTGGGGAAGTGCGTGCTGGCTGATGTCCAGCAATGTTATAGCGATTTCGGTGGTGCGCTCTTGGATGCTATCTGTTATTGCGTCTGACGGTAGAAGAGTTAATAACTCGAGTTCTACGAGTAGAGCCAACCATTGAAGTGGAAATGGGAACTCGTTTGATAGCGCTTTCCAAATATTATTGCTTTTTTGGATGAGAGCTTGGCTGTGAGAAACATCGCCTTGCCTACAAGCAAGCCAAGATTCATTTGCATAAGCAATAGCCACGTAGTCATCCATCCCAGAGTTTTTTGCGTAGGATAAGGCTTGCTCCCAATAACGACGTGTATTCTCAGTGTCACCTTGCAGTCTAAAAAGTATGGTTAGGTAGGCGAGGCAACGGGTTTTAAGTGTTGTATCGGCTTTCTCACTGGCGCTTTTTAATGCCGCTAAAAGGTGGTTTTCTGCTTCCGCATATTGCTGACTAAATAAGTACGTAAACCCTAAGCTAAACAAGCTGTGTGTTTGCAGTTGATGGTCGTCAGTTTCTAAAGATGTGTTGTAGGCTGTTTTAGCTAAACTGATCTGATTTTGAGTTAGATTGTAACGAGTTCTTCGTAATTCAAACTGTAGTTTTGCATCGTAAAACTGTGCTTGTGAAAGTGGATCCGTAAAGTACTCAAGACACGTTTCAATACTGCAAATTATGCTGCTCATGTTAGGCAATTCGTTACGCCAGTAATGGATATACAATTTAGATAATTGGACCGTTAACCATGTGTTATACCAACGTGAATCCTTAACTGTATGGCTGTTTAACAGAGCTTCTGCCCGGCTATAGTTACCTAGAGCCTTTTCATGTAAATGATGAGTTTCTAGAGATTTACCGTATTTAACGTACAAAATGACGCTGGTTAAAATATCCCCCGCCGTATTTTCATTAAGAGCTTCTAGGTAATAAGAGCGTGCTTCGTCGTGTTTCGCTAAACGGATCAAGTTATCACCAAGCCCGATAAGCGCTGAGAGTTTGTCAGGATTGGCTCCGTCATTTTTATCAGCAAGCAACGATATGTTTAGCGACTTTTCATAATGTCGAATCGCATCGTCTACCATGGAAGCTTTAGCAGCTTGCTCTCCCGCTTTCAAATAGTAGACCGTCGCTCGTACCGGTGTGTGTGTGTTTGACCAATGATCGCCGATTACTGCTGGGGGATAGTCTGCCCCCTCTTGGTTTTCCATGGCCATTGCGAGTTGCTGGTGAGTGATGTGTTGTGTTGTCGAACTTTCGTAGATGGCATCGCGTATTAGAGCGTGCTTGAACTGATATAGGTTGCCTTCCACACTGCGTTGTTTAAAAACAATATTGCTACGCTGCAGCTCATCTAGGTCAGCTTGGATCTGCCCTATGTTCTTGTCTGAAGCTTGTAGAATTAATGCTTCGCCGAATGTTCGTCCTATAGCGGCGGCAAGTTGGGCGGTATCTTTAGCGAAAGTAAGATCATTGAGTTTCTGTTGAAGGGTGCCTCTGAGGTTTTCCGGTACTTGTGATTCAGGCTCTGTGACGTTGAAGTCAATACAGCCATTCACCTTTGTAACCAGGTTGTTTTTCTGTGCATGAAACACCAACTCCTCAAGAAAGAGTGGGTTTCCATCGCTTCTGGTTGTGAATAATTGTTTCACTCGCTCACTAACGGCTACGTGCTCGAATAAGTGTTCAATCAATTGGTGGCACTCTCCCTGCGTTAGAGACGAAAGTTCAACCTCGTAAGCTTTGGTCGATTTTAGTGTTTCAGGAAGAGGTGTACGTGAGCTGTTCAGCCAGCGAACGTTTTGGGTATTGTGAACTGCTTTTTCAATCAGATAGTGGATAAATTCTAGCGTAGTAGCATCAGACCAATGGACATCCTCACAAATAAACAAGCATGAGTCGTGATCGGATGTGAAGCCGTTGCAAATCAAAGACAGAAGGTGGGACATGGTTAAAAAGAGATATGACTTCTGTTGGCTAAGAGAAAGGGTCGATATTGCTTGTTGGAATTCCTTTTCACTTTGGTGAGACAATTTTGAATAAGGTTGTAACCAGGCCCAGAGAATGGCTGAGCCTCTTTCTCTTCCTAGTGATGAGAGCGGCAGTGAATCTAGGGCCGTTTTGTAATTGTACTCGGCATGTTGGCCATTAAGCTCGAAGTGCGCAGAAAAAAAGTTAAGCAAGGGGAACAGAGCATTCGTTTGAAACTCAGGTAAACACTGCAGAGAAAACGAACGGGTGTTGCTTAAGCGCTCTTTTAGTTCGAGAATTAAACGAGACTTACCAATCCCAGCTTCACCGTGAATATGAAGGAGTTGATGTTGGCAGTGTGGCTGGTTCAAACGAAAAAGTTGTTCGAGGGTTATCTGCCGACCCACAATAGTGCTGTGTGATTGTGTTTTACGCAGAAATGAGAAAGCTTCAGATAAACGCTCTCCCCTAAGGCGATATCCATAAGGTGCCGCGCATATTGAATCATGACTAATGGGCTCAAACACAAGCTGATGGCTAAGCATCTCCCTAAATTGAGGCGAACAGGTGATTTCGCCGGGATGACTATTTCGAGCAAGAGTCATCGCTTCGGCTGAGACTCGCCCTTCAGGTATCGCCCCGTCCATGCTTCTCATCATCCCTTTAGACAAGCCGATTCTAAGTTCGAATTTGAGATTATGCTGTTCTAAGAATGATGTTTGTTTAGCGTGGAGGTTGCTCCAAATATCGAGCGCTGCCCTGGCGCTGAGTCGGCTATCGTTGTCACTGACCACAGGGTAGCCGAAATAAAATAGCGTAGTGTCACCAACGGTAGCTACATGAGTTGCCCCAAAACGAAGTGCGATATCGACACATTGACTGTGATGATCTGATAAAAGCATTTCTGCTATATCTTGCTTGTCGAGTGTCGACTCACTAGCACCTGTTCTATCTTCAGAAAGAATCAAGCACAGAGCTGTGATTTGCTTTCTCTCCGTGAATTTTGAGTAGTAAGAGGATGATAATTCCCCTGTTTGTGTCATTGATTCTTGGACCAATTCAGGCGCTTCTTTCGAGACCGAGTGAGGAGCCTTTGGTGCTATGTCGGAAAAATTAAATCGACGAAACTCACGATATAATTCAACGGTGTTACCAGGGCGATCTTGTGCTTTTTTATGAAGTACACGACGAAAAAAATGCGCCGAATGATGCCCTGCGAGGAGACCTAACGGGATATTTGCAGCGCTGAGCTGATGATAAAAAATGGATGCAGCACTGTTGCCTTTTATTGCAGGAACACCGGTGAGACACTCTAAAAATACAAGTCCCCAGGAATAAATATCAGTTTGAGGTAGAGATGGCTCACCTCTTAACTGCTCAGGGGCACTGTATTTAGGGGTTCCTAAGGTTTCATCATTTAATGTTAATGTTTGGAAATCCGATGTTTTTCCATCACTTTTAAGTGTACTGATCCCAAAATCAAGGATTTTAATGTGTTGTTTCGCCCCTACATTGAAGAGCATTATGTTAGCTGGCTTTATATCTCGATGAATGATACCGAGTTCATGAGCATGAGCGAGAGCATCCAGTACTGAAGCCATGATCTCTGCGGACTTTGATGGTGTTATTTGACCACGGGAAGCCAAATAATCCTTCAGTGTTACGCCATCGACAAATTCGTAGACGGCGTACAAGATATAATCACCCTGCTGACCCTTGTCCAGCAGTGATACGATGTTAGGGTGGTTTAAACGACGAACCAAATCACACTCTCGTTTGAAGCGAGCGATTTTTTTTTGTCTTTTCTGAGGGCATTCAGTTTCTGTTAGTGTAAGAAACTTTATCGCGACAATTTTTCGAGTGTTGAGTTGCACCGCTTTATAGACTTTTCCGAACCCACCTTCGCCTATCTGTTCAAGCAATGTGTAATGTTTGGAGTGAAACTGTGCTTCAACTGTGTCCGTTGTATTTTCTTTTAAGGCCATTTACCTACTCTTGAGATCCATCTCGAGGAACATAAGTCTAGTACTTAAGGAGTGGTAGTGATAGCGATTGTTATTAACTTTCAATGATTCAACGTGATTCAACGTGATTCATAAGGTTAGGTTTGTGTTTTCGCGACTTAGATTGTGTTTTTTCTAGTTTTCTATGAGGGATTTTACTTACTTGTAAATTGTTAGGTGAGTAAATAAGCCTCCCAGATTTATTGAACGTATTTGTCGACCGTATCAAATATATTCTGGGTAGCCTTTTTGAAGTCCGAAGAGGTTTAGAACGTTAATAGATTGTTTTTCTTGATCTAAAGTGGTTATAACCTATTTCTGGCGGTGAACTGAGCGGGAGTTTTTGATATGGACCGCTGTACTTTTCTTTCGTTTTTATTAGACATTGGTAATGCTGTTGGAAATATTCTCGCGTTGGTATTGAGCTGTCTTTAAAGCTGATAAATGCCCCTTTAGTCCCACATACGTCAGTATCTCGACATACTTCCATCCAATCCAAAGCTCGATTCACATAATTATAGATAGGGTTATTTTGGCCTTTTTCGACCTCATAAACCTTGTCGTTCCACCAGGTTTGATATTGGATAGTGTATTGAGACGTTGTATAGGGAAAAGCGACCCGTTTACTGGCTTTTTCGTTCGTGTCGTTAGCGTAGAATGGCCCAGAAATAGCGCCCAGAGTAACGTAGCTGAACAGCCCTAATGACTCACTCTCTTTACTAATGAGAGTTGAAGTTAAAGATCGGATAAACTGCTCTTTGCCAACGTCGCTCAGCCCTTGGTTTGAGACGACCTTCGAGGTGATTTTGTGTGGGGCTGGGGAATCAAAATCGGGAGCAAACGGCTTACTTTTATCTGAAGCCGAAGAGAGACGCCTTACATCATACAATGAGTTTCTTGCCCAATGACCCATTAATGCAGAATCATAGAAATGCTTGCTGTCAGTGCCCGTTATTTTAAGCATTCCTGCAGAGAAGTATTGCTGTACAAAATCTTTAAGTTTCTCTTCGCTACCCTCCCAGTAACCATACATGATGCACGGGTGCTGAAGCTCTTTAAAACATTTTTTTTCAGTAGTAGATGTTGAGGGGATAGCATTGATTTTAAGGTTCGTTCCAACGAATTCTATGTTGTTCTCATCATTAATTGCATTTTCCCATTGCTCTAAAACGCGGTAAGTGGAGTTATGCCCGGTATCGGCTTCTTTTGTGTTCCAGTGCAGTTCAAAGCGATGAATTTCATTAGGGATCTCGAAGGTACGAACAGTGAATTCCAATACAATGCCGTAGCTCAACGCACCACCACCACGAAGTGCCCACAGTAGATCTGAATTTTGCTCATCGTTAACAATGATGACCTCACCATTCTCCAATAAGACTCTTGCTGCAATCAAAGATTCACAACACATGCCATGTAAGCGAGTCCAAGGGCCCCATCCCCCACCTTGAATGTAACCTGCTAAGCCAACCGTTGCGCAAGTTCCATGAGGTATGGTCAATGCAGGGCGCGTATCATTTTCGGTGTCGGCCAAAATAGGTATAAGTTGGTAGAAGCGATAGCCAGCACCAATATCGGCTACGTAGCCTTGAGAGTCTTGCTTCACATCCAGTGTTTTTAATCCACTTAGATCGAGCAGAACAACATCATTTCCAGTGCATTCACCTTCGTGATCATGCCCCCCAGATCGTACTTTTACGGGTAAGTTAAATTTAACGGCCAACTGATAAGCGTTGACGACGTCTGACTCACTTCGACACATAACAATTACGGACGGGTAAGCAATAAAGCGTGTATTAAAAATAAGTGTTTGAGCTTGATACTGGCTAAGGCCTGGACTTTGGGAGGGGCGAGAGCGATGTGAAACCAAAATCTGTGTTTTATCAACACCAAGTTCGGACAATTCATAGTAATAACGCGCAGCATTATTTTTGTATATTGCCATGAGGCGCTGTGCTTCTAATAACTGTTCGTGAGGTGTGTCGGATAGCTCGAATTGTGTATTGATATCGTTCATGACAGTTCCTTGTTTGAAGAATTCAGTGATTCTTTGATTGGGCATTGATAAATGGTTTGCCTTAGCAGCGATATTGCGAAAAAGCGCCCCATTAGTGTCAAGCCACGTTTGATTCAGCCTTGGCTATCTAAACCGACTTGAACTAAGGTCGGCCTAGTCGATACCGCGGATATATGGTCGAAGAAATGGTCTAAATCCTCTTTGTTAACGTTCACTTCAACACTACTGCTCGTAGCCCCGGCACCACTTACTGCAGCATCATCACCCAAAGCCGCTATATCAAGACCGCCACTCATTTTGATTCCATTCATACTTTTAAAGGTCATTCAAAATGTACAGGAGAAGCTGTTTCATTCAATTACACGGTATTACACCATCGGTAGAGCAAGGTGTAATACCGTGTAATTGAGCGGAGCATTGTTAGGTACTAGATTCGTCGGAAACAAAATCTATTTCGTCAACATGGCTGAAAAGGGGGAGACAGAGCTCTTCGGTTCATGGAAGGGAAGGAGGTTTTGTGTAACGGTTTAACATTAAGGAGCTTCAAATACGCATAAACCAATGGATATCTAAGCTGACACCGATAGCTGTAATAATTGGTGTATTTTCATCAGGCAGTGCCGCGCTAGCTGCAGTACGGACCCTTTGATGGGTTCTGTGTGTGTAACAGCAGCAGAATTTTGCCCTGCTCCGTATTATATGAAAGCGGAAGGTCAATATTTGCCAATCAGTGAATGGCAAGCACTGTATTCCTTATTGGGTACAAACTTTGGTGGTGATGCTAGAACCAACTTCCAGCTGCCAGATATGCGTGGCCGCACCGCAGTAGGTCAAGGGTTTGGGCCTGGTTTGAGGGCTATAGCACTAGCTCAACGGGGTGGTGAGGATTTTATTAAACTTACACAGAACAGTCTGCCACCTCATAAGCATGTCGTCGGGGCAGGCGTTCGAGTTAATGCGAGCAATGTCAATATTGACGTTGCTGTGGAAGTCCCCCTTTCTACCAGTTCAGGAACTAGCCATAAGGTACCTGAGAGTGGCGCAACATTTTTAAACACGGTTGGTAAAGATAACTTCGGTGACAATGACGAAGTGAAGATTTATGGAAGCGCTGGGACCTCGGGAGCGCATTTAGTCGGAACGGGGAAGTCTGAGGTGCAGCTTGGTAATAATATTTTCGTGGAAGGAGAGGTGGAGTCTACGGGAGAGGGGGAGGAGTTTGAAAACAGACAGCCTTTTGTCGGGCTTACCCACTGTATTGCAGTGAATGGTACTTATCCTTCTAGGTATTAAATTCCTCTGTAAGGTAATTGTGGTGCTTGAGTAAGCTTCTTGACGTGCGATAAAAGCGTTATTGTCGTGTGTTCGTTGATTTCTACAACTATCCACTGGTTTAAAAGGTACACCTTACCCCTGCTGGAACTGCTTATCACTGAACTGAATTGAATTGAATTGTAAGCGTCTTTAAATCGACTCATTCAATCCTTTCAATAAACGTCGTAACATTGAATTGGCTTTGTTGCGTAATTCA
>NZ_CAWNBB010000114.1:0-4697 GCF_963872585.1 Vibrio sp. 10N.222.47.A9
ATTATGAGGGGATTCGCAAGACCAAGGCGTTATTAAATCGCAACGTATATGGGATCGAGATATTGGGTTCCGACTTCTGCTTTAATTCACCATATTTCTGCTTTACGACTAACCTTACATTCGAGTTTGAAAGAAGATCAAAATCGGAGCGATAGGTGCGGTTAGATTCAAGATCACCAAGCTGGAAGCGATAACCTGAGCTACCTGAGCGTTGAAGGTTTGGTGCATTAGGAACGGAGTTGAAAGCTACAAACGCAGGGACGTTGAGTTTCACTTTGGCATTTTTTGTCTCTCGTTTTCTATTTAGGGAAATAGAGGCTTCAAGAAGTCCGGTGTAGTTACCTGACGCAGCTACTTTAGCCTCTGGAACTTTTATCCAAAACTTCGTCCTTTGGCTATTATCCAGAGGTAGTTGAAAGCCCTTGCTAGGAAAGTGACTCAATTGACGAAAGTTTTTGTCCAGAATTGTCAGGGGCAAATTCGTTCCGATTGAACTTAAGTAGCTAGATTGTTTATTGTTGATCGATACTAGGGCCATCGGGAATCGACAGCTCTGAATATCACGTGACAACTCTAGATAAGCAGGAATATAAGCGCCCAAATCTCGCTTAAATTCAATATTGCTTCTGTCGACGTTTAGTGTCCATTTGCCATTGCATTCGGCCCAAAGTGGTTGAGATAACATGGCTAAACCGAACACTGAGAGCTTAAGTAAGTGTTTCATGGTTTATCCCTCTTTAATGAGTAAAGTTGGTAAGTAAATCAGGTTGTCATTGATTTCTGGGACGTTTAATTTTGTTGGGATAAAACCATCTATGACGATGGTGTAGTTACCCGGCGCAACGCCTTCCACAACGAACCTGCCTGATCGATTAGTAAAAAATTCATACGTTTTCTGTTGTCCAACCAACTGACCTTGGATGAGTTTTAATGGTTTGTTTTGCCCGATCTCAATCTTACCTATGATGGTTTTCGATGCTGCAGAACCGATTTTTATTAGATGGCCCGTTTGTGTTCCTGGCGTAATGTTGTACTCGTGGTCGCCAAAGTTATACCCTATAGGTGCATCTGGCGCATCAATGTAGACAGTGGACAGTTGGTGGCCTCCAGACAACTGAACGGCATTACTGATAGTATAGGTAGATATCGATTCTGCAGGATCGTCTGCAACCGCATTTATTTCTACATCAGCATCTAACGAGTCATGGACGGCAATAATTGCCACTGGTCCATTGAGAGGTCGTGACCAAGCTAAGTTACCGTCAGCCAACGTAAGCGCTGTACTTGCTCGTAAAGAAGCGGTTTGGTAACTTGCTGAGTTATCAAATGCTAGGTGAGAGACCTTAGCATCTGTGATAAAACGGTTTGCCACATAATTACCTTCGACTGAGTAAGCTTGAGAATCAGTATCGCCTTCTGCTGTCACCGCATAGCCGTAACTGCCCGTATAGTCCTCTGAAGGGCGTTGAAATTGAGCTCGATAGGTATCTGGTTCATTGGAGTAGGATATATTTGCATTGTATTCTCCATTGTCAGAGTTCCAATCCCAATCTGCAGAAAAAGTAAACCGAGTTTCGTCAATGTTTTCATTTGGGTTCTCTTCTTTTTCTACACCTGCAGAAAGTGCTAGATTGTAAAATTGCCAAGCAATTTCCGTAGAAGCCTGCCATTGCACCTCTGACTCTTCAAAGTCACGATAGTCACCACTCAGGATTAAACTAAGGTTATCCGTAATACTGAAAACGTAGTTTGAAAAGACGCGGAGCCCAGTATTTGCATCCGTAATCTGCCAAGGCAATGCAAAATAATTATCTTGATACTCACTTCCAAGACGAAAGTTTGGGGAGCCGTAACTGTCTGTTCCCCATAATTGGTGGGAGTAATCTAAGCTGTAGATACTACCTGTATCATTACTGGGCTTGTTGTTTTGTGCAGAGGCTCGAACCCCCAAGTTCCCCCAATCAGAACCAATTGTTGCAATTATGCCGACTTGTTGCCCTTCGGGGTGATACAGAGCGTTTCCGCCAATTGTTAAGGTATCGCTGACACCATAGTCGTAATAGCCAGAAGTTACCCATTGCTCGTCGTCATACTTAAAGTTGTTATCTTCAATCGTCGACGTTAAACCAGAGTAGAAGCCAAAATCAGAAATGCCTTCACGTAACAAACGTGAGTTAAAGAACTGGCTATAAACGATGGTATCGGTCCTACCTGATTGATAACTTATATCCAATCGAACGTCATTGGTACCAGAAACGAGAGGCAAGTCGTCAAGTGTATATCGCCCCGGGGGTAAGCGAATTTCAGTGAGAAAAACGTCGTTAATATAGACTTCGACATCAGCGCTCTCATTCAATACCAGTGGTTGAGTTCCTCCATTTTGGATATTTCGGGTAGGTTGTAAGTCTTGATACAAACGTTCAAAAGCAATGCCTCCGAGAGGTGTACTAGGAAGGTGTCCAGCACTTGCTTGGGTTACATCACCAAAGGTTAGTCGAAAAGGGGTATTAGGTTCATCAAAGAAAAGACGAGCTTCGCCACGATACACATCAGAGTTGATATCGTTACCACCGCTAACAAAACCGGAAATGTCAAGATTGGCGCCTCGAACGCCACCAATATTGGCTTTTAATAACCACTCACCAAGCCAAGTTTGCGTGTCCTCTGTATTAGAGTCGCTGAATAAGGAGTAGTCCGTACTAGCATTCAGTGTATTCTGTATTGTCCAAAAAGTGCTTTCTGAATATTTAGCCGGTTCATACTTGCTACCAAACGACAGCAAGAACTCAGCTGCAGCCTTTTCATCAATGACTAAATTAATATTTTGATCGGAAGAGTTGAAGGTTGCACTGATGCCCATATGGTTCAGTTGTTTGATCGTAATGTATTCTTCGGATAAATTTCGTAACGCTGTCAGTGTCTCAGGGTTGATCAGCTTTTGAGTTGACTGAGCAAGCTGTTCCACGTTAATAGAGCCAACAGTCATACCATCAGAATACGCATTCACTTCACCTATAGTGTTCTCACCCCAAGTTAGGGGAAATGGGAATAACCAACTTTGCGCAAACACGGTTTGTATGGCTGTGACTAATGTGAGGCATAAAATGAGATTCTTCACGAGAGTCTCGTTAATCGATTGTTTTAACAGAAACTTTCTTTGGCTGCCCTAATTCACTTGGTAAAGTGTACTTGACGGTCGTTCCTGGCATTAAATAAGCGCTTGTCTTTTTACTTAATACTTCCCAATCAACTGTTTTGTTTGCTTTGCCACCAGAGAAGCTAAACTCCATACCATTCATATTCAGTACTCGTTTGCCATCGTTGCGGATAGCGACCTGGCTGTTTTGAACTGTCGTGGTTGGAATCGATTTACTGGATGTGGGAGAGACAAAAACCAAAGTTGCAAACTCTAGCAACATGGAAATAGAACTGTCCTCATCTTCCTCTATTTGATTTTCTAGTTCAATTTGTGAAAAGACGATACGGTAAGTGACAGTTTGTTTTATTGGCCCTGTTGGCATGTAACGTACGCGGAAAGTCTGAGACTTTAGTCCGTCAATTTTAGCTTGAGGTGGGAGGACGAGAAACTCATCTTCCGTTGGTGTTAAAATTTCTTCGCCAGTAGAAAAATCAGTTTGGTAGACATTTACTTCTAGAAGGATTGGTTCTTCTTCCACATTAGTCACTTTGTACAAGCCTTGTGCATTTCGACCAACATCATCGAGTTCTAGATAGATTGGACTGACTTCGTACGCGAAAAGGGCTGAGCTGAAAAATAAAGAAAATAGAAGAGTTATAATCCTAGTCATTGATATTTCTCCATAAAATAAACTTGGCTCGATAACCGAGCCAAGTTTTATTTGTCTAAAAGACATCATCCTTAAAGTGTCATCGGCTTTTAGCTTGCTGGACCTGCCGCAGCAAGACTCACTTTAATTTTACCTTTGTATTTACCTGCTCGTGCAAAGCCTGAATCTTCAGGTTGAACATAAATTGGATGTTTGTTGATGCTGTTCACCAAGTGTTCGCCCAATGATGGTATTGGCGACGCCGTCATTTCCAAGCCGTGGTCGCTTGCGGTATCCGCGACCGATTCTGAACCAATTTTCACTTGGTAGTCAATTTTCTCACTCATATTGTGCTTGGTTACACCGTTTAGCTGGTAAGCCGTTACTGAAAATTCCAAATCAGTACCGTAATTACACCATGCACGTAAGTTACCCACTAATACTTCTTTATTGTTGAATCCATTTGACCATGAATCCTCGTGTACTTTGTTCGCTTTGCGTAGAACGTTATTCTTCACGTCTTTTTTGCCTATTCGTAATAGACAGCGTTTCGGAACTCGCCCTTCGATTCGAATCGTTTTTTGGTCCGTTTTACTCAGTGTCGTAAAGTCCACCGCATTGTTAAATTGAACCGCAGAAGCGCCAAAAGAAAGTGAAGCGGCTGCTACAGCAGTAGCAAGAAGTAACTTTTTCATAACTCAATCCCTCGTTGATTTAAGATGCATACCCGTGCATCACCTTTAAAGGTTGCGAGGGAACAAAGTGCCAAACCTCATCACATAGAGTGAAAAATATCGCTTACATAGGGTGAGTTTAGAATGAGTTTTCATATTTCTTGTGATTTAATTATTTTGACACCTAGTTAAAACGTTTTACCTGAGCAAGAAGTGGCTTTGTTGCGTAATTAAA